>NZ_JBAQWU010000160.1:0-10891 GCF_049299075.1 Gordonia sp. (in: high G+C Gram-positive bacteria) | reverse complement strand
TCATGGCCCCTCTGACCTGTCGCGATGAACGCAGCCAAGGAGTCACCGATGAAGAGCAAGCGCGATAAGCCGAAGAAAGTTCGGCAGACCCGGGCGAAGATCTTTATCCCCGCACTGCTGCTCGGTCTGGGCATTTTCACCTTCATGGGTGTCGGCATGGTGCGCGGCGAGGTGCCCATCCAGATGGCCGTCTCCGGTCAAAACTTCGAAGCCTCGCTGTCCAAGATCGAAGGCTCCGACGTCGCCGTCTACCCGCGGGCCATCCAGACGGTGAACAACGGCCGCGTGGAGACCGTCGTGGTGACCATGGGTGCGGCCACCCTCAGCGATCTCTGCCTCGCCATGAAGGCGCCGGACCTGCCCGGCATCGGCACCGTCACCATGGTTATTAAGGCGCCGGGATCCAACACCACCGCCACCAACCTGATGATGGACGTCGACGGACTCAGCGCCGATATGGCACTGGCTAACGTCGTCGTCGGTTCAGCGCAGCCGGCCAGGGATTCCGAATCGTCCATGCTGGCTACCGCGATCGCCGCGCCGAGCGCCTCGATCCTCGACGTCGGTGCCGACGTACAGGCCATGCGCGCCGGCAAGCTGTCGGTCGCCGGCGCCAAGGTGAGCGTCGTCCGCGGCGATGGCAAGACCTGCTGAGCCGTTGAAAAAGTTCTTTTCCGACCTTCGTCGTTGGTCCAAGCAGCGCCCCGCCGTGGGCGGCATCCTGCTCGTCATCTCGGCGATTTTCCTCGGCCTCCCCTCACTCAACGGATTCCGTCTCGGTGACCTGATTCTGACAGTCTCCACCATCTCCGGTGTCTCGACGATCGTGCTGTCAGTCCTGATGGCCCTATGTGCGGTCAGCGCACTCTTCTGGTTGCACGCTCGTGTCCTCGCCGGCGTCGCCGCGATGATCATCGCCCTCGTCGCCTTCCCCGCCGCCAACTTCGGCGGCTACTTCCTGGGCACGCTGCTTGGCATCATCGGCGCTGCGCTGATCCTCGCCTGGCGACCACTGGAAGCGGCTGAGGCTTCGGACGATCAGCCCACCGAAGTGATCCCCACCGAAGTGATCCCCACCGAAGTGATCCCCACCGAAGATCAGGTCCCCGGCGACACCGTGAAGTAGGCGTCATGCTCGAAGGCCTGACCCGTCGGGTGATCGCCGCACCCAAGTTAGTGCTCACCCTCGCCGTGACACTGCTCGTCGCGATGGGTCTGTTCGGCCTCGGCGCAGCCGAGAAGATGCTCGCCGGCGGCTACGAGGACCCAACTGGCGAGTCGACGCACGCGGCCGAGGCGATCGAGAAGGTCTTCGGGCAGGGCGGCGCACAGGTCATCGTCAAACTCGACGGTCCGGTCGGTATGAACATGGCCACCGACCCGGCCGCGCGGAGGGTCGCCGACGAGGTGATCGCGCAGCTCGAGAACACCGGCTTCGTCCAACAACCGATCCTGACCGTCTGGAACTCGCCGCACCTCGACGCCGAACTGCTCAGCCGAGACCAACGATCGACGCTGATCGCGGCGTCAATCGACGGTGACGACTCGACCGCGCCAGCAATGGCGAAACAGCTCGATACCGAGCTGACTGGGGTCAGCGACGGCATCGAGATCAAGGTCGGCGGTGCCGCGCTGGTCTACACACAGGTCAATGATCAGACGTCCAAGGACCTCTTCATCGCCGAAGCCATCGCGATCCCGATCAGCTTCCTGCTGCTCATCATCATCTTCGGCGGTGCGGTCGCCGCCGCGCTACCGGTCGTCATCGGCGTCGTCGCGATCGTCGCGACGCTGGCGCTTCTTCGAGTGATCACATCGGTGGCCGACGTCTCGATCTTCGCGCTGAATCTCGCGACCGCGATGGGTCTGGCACTGGCCATCGACTACACGCTCCTCATCGTCACCCGCTACCGCGAAGAAGTGGGCACCGGGCAGTCGCGGGCCGACGCCATCGTGCGCACTATCAACACCGCCGGCCGTACGGTGATCTTCTCCGGCATCACCGTGGCGCTCTCGATGGCGGCCCTAGCCGTTTTCCCGATGTACTTCCTGCGTTCCTTCGCCTACGCCGGCGTCGGTGTGGTGATTGTCGCGGTGCTCGCGGCCATCGTGCTCACCCCAGCGCTGCTCGCCGTTCTCGGCGATCGCGTCGACGCGCTCGATCTGCGCCGCGCATTCCGCAGACTGTTCCGGCGTCCCGAGCCGCAGCCGAAACCGCTGGAAGCGACCTTCTGGTACCGCAGTGCGCAGTGGGTGCTGCGGCGCGCCGTCCCGGTGGGGATCATCATCACCGCGCTGCTGGTCGTGCTGGGCCTGCCGTTCACCGGCATCAAGTTCGGCTTCCCCGACGACCGTGTGCTGCCCGAGTCGTCCTCCGCGCACGCAGTTGCGCAAGAAATTCGCGACGATTACGACCACGGCGCATTGTCGAACGTGGTGGCCATCGTGCAGGGTCCGGCCGACACGTTCGTGCTCAGCGACTACGCCGCCGAACTCTCGACCGTCCCCGATGTAGTGATCGTGTCGAGTCCGGTCGGTGCCTTCCGCGGCGGGCACTTGATCGCGCCGCCGCAACCGGGGCTGGTGATCGGCGCTGACGCGAAGTTCGAGATCCGCGGCGACGTCGAACCCATGCAGGCTGCCGGGCAGGAGCAGATCGCCGCGCTGCGTGCGGTACCGCGGCCACCTGGCACCACAGTGAGCTTCACCGGACTGGCCGCCGTCAACGCCGACACTGTCGACGCGATCTATCGGTACCTGCCGTGGGTGCTGCTGCTGATCGCGGTGTCCACCTACGTGTTGCTGTTCCTGTTCACCGGCAGCCTCGTGTTGCCGTTGAAGGCACTGGTGCTGAACGTGCTGAGTCTGTCGGCCACGTTCGGGGCGATGGTGTGGATCTTCCAGGACGGCCACCTGGGCGGCTTGGGCACCACGGCCACTGGACTGCTCGTCGCGACCATGCCGGTGCTGATGTTCTGCATTGCGTTCGGCTTGTCGATGGACTACGAGGTGTTTCTGCTCGGGCGAATCCGGGAAGAATGGCTCAAGTCCGGGCAGACGCGTGCCGACAACGACCGCGCCGTCGCCATCGGCTTGGCCCGCACCGGCCGGGTGGTGACGGCGGCGGCACTGCTGATGGCCATCGTCTTCACCGGGATCGCCGCCTCGCAGGTGTCGTTCATGCGAATGTTCGGGGTGGGCCTGGCGCTCGCAGTGCTGATGGACGCCACCTTGATCCGCATGATGCTGGTGCCGGCCTTCATGCGGTTGGCCGGGCGCTGGAACTGGTGGGCACCTGCGCCGCTGCGTCGTCTGCACGACCGCATCGGGCTGACCGAGGAGTAAGCAACAAGGGCCGAGTTAAACGGATTTGGTCAAGAATCGGTAAAGTGGGAACCGCTGCGGCCCGACATGCGTTGAACCGGGTGAGAGCCGCAAAATCGAACTTCTAAGGAGAGCCAGAGTGCGCGAGAGCAGCAATCCGGTCATGCGCGGCGTAGTCCGCGATAACCAGCCTGCCCCCTACGCAGGTTTCAACCAGGCCATTCCCGGCGCCCAGCAGGCCGCCTACCAGGCCGGGCAGCAGAACAACCCGTACCTGCAGGACCAGGGTTTCGCCCCGGCACCTGCCACTAGCCGGGCCATCACCATCGACGACGTCGTCGTCAAGACCGGTATCACGCTGGCCACGCTGATCGCGTTTGCGGTCGCCACCTACGCGGCGATCGCGACCCGCGCCACCGTGGAAGCGCAGTCGGCGCTGGCTATGCCGCTGCTGGCCGTCGGCGGCATCGTGGGCTTCATTCTGGTCATGGTCGCCAGCTTCGGCCGCAAGCAGGACAACCCGGCCATCGTGCTCGCCTACGCCGCGTTCGAGGGCTTGTTTGTCGGCGCGATCTCGTTCGTGTTCGCGAACTGGACAGTCGCTGACGGCGTGAGCGCCGGAGCGATGATCGGCCAGGCAGTGATCGGCACGCTCGGCGTTTTCGTCGGCATGCTGGTGGTTTACAAGGTGGGCGCCATCCGCGTCACCCCGCGCTTCACCCGCATGCTGATGGCTGGCATGTTCGGTGTCGTTGGCCTCATGCTCGTGAACTTGGTGCTGAGCCTGTTCGGCGTCGACACCGGCCTGCGCAGCGGCGGTCCCATCGCGATCATCTTCTCGCTGGTGTGCATCGCGCTCGCCGCGTTCTCGTTCCTGATCGACTTCGACGCCGCCGACAAACTGGTTAAGGCCGGCGCTCCGGAGAAGGCCGCCTGGGGTGTGGCCCTCGGCCTGACGGTCACCCTGGTGTGGCTGTACGTCGAGGTCCTGCGTCTGCTGAGCTACCTCAACAGCGACTAGCGTCTACAGGTTCGCCGGCCGAGCTAGTTTCGCCGGTTGAGCTTGTCGAAACCACAGCGCCGCCCCTCTCCATCCGAGAGGGGCGGCGCTGCTTTCTTGGTCTGGGGATCACAGCGCAAAATTTTGGGCGTACAGGGCGCTCGTCAGCTTGCGCATGGATTCCTCGCCGTCATAGCGCACGGCCTTCCAGGAGAACGGCAGCAGGAGCCAGCCCATCGCGGCCAGGGTGGCGGCCTTGCTGCCGTCGGATTCGAACCGGGAATGGGTGCGGTGATACGACCAGCCGTTGATCTCGACCGCAACGCGGTGCTCCGGCCATGCGAAGTCCAGGGGCTTGCCAAAGAGGTCGAGCTGCTGGACCCAGCCGGTGATCTGGTGGAGTTTCAGCAAGTCGACAAAGAGTCGTTCGGCGACCGATTGACTGCCGCTTTCCAGCACCTCGACCAACTCGCGGGCGACCTGCAGTCCGTGGAGTCCCGAGTTGCGATCCAGGGCCGAACAGAGGGATTCGATCGTCACATCACCGGTCTGCAGCGTGCGGTCCACCAGGGCCACCCCGTCATCGAGCTCGGCTGCGGCGGCCAGCACGGTCAGCGACTTCCGCGTCACCGAGATTCCGCGGAGTTCCTCCAGGTCCTCGGCGGGGAAGGTGCGGCGCCTTACCGACGCGGCCACCGGTGAGGTGGCTTTGCCGTGCACGGTGCGCGGAGCACTGACGGTGACCGCGATCGGTAGCTCACAGATGAGACCGTGCCAGAACGCGGCGGCCGTGCGGTCGGCGACGGCGTCGTGTGTTTCCACCGCGACGCGAACCCGGGCCACGTCGGTCAGGTGGTGTTGGCCGGACATGTAGATTCCGCGCGACAGACGCTGCCAGCGCTGCTTCTTGGCCCGGTAGGCGACCTGGCGCTGGGACAAGCCGAGTCCGCGGGCCTGGCGCATGCTGATGATGCCGTCGTGATCGGCGAGGAACTCTTCTACCGCGTCCATATCGCTTAGACGCACCGCATCGCGTTCCGGTTCCATCGACACACCGGCGGCGCAGAAAGACTTCGGTGCTCGGAGCGACACATGATGTCGCTCCGAGCACCGAAGTTTCTTCCGGGGCGGGCCCGGGTCAGGTATCTGCGGTCAGCTGAGGCGTTCGATGACCATGGCCATGCCCTGCCCGCCGCCAACGCACATGGTTTCCAGACCGAAGGTCTTATCGTGCGTCTGCAGGTTGTTCAGCAGTGTGGTGGTGATGCGGGCGCCGGTCATGCCGAACGGGTGACCCAGCGCGATCGCACCGCCGGACACGTTGAGGCGGTCGTGGTCCATACCCAGGACGTCGGCCGAACCGAGCACCTGCACCGCGAAGGCCTCATTGATCTCGTAGAGGTCGATGTCCGAGATCGACATGTTCGCCACGCGCAGCACCTTGCGCACCGCCTCGATCGGGCCCAGGCCCATGACCTCCGGCGAGAGACCCGTCGCAGCGGTCGCGACGACGCGGGCCAGCGGGGTCAGGCCGAGTGCCTTGGCCTTGGTGTCGCTCATGATCACCAGGGCAGCGGCGCCGTCGTTCAGCGGGCAGGCGTTACCGGCGGTGATGGTTCCGTCCGGGCGGAACACCGGCTGCAGCTGGCTGATCTTCTCGTAGGTGGTGCCGGCGCGCGGACCGTCGTCGGTGTTCACCGTGGTGCCGTCGGGCAGGGTGACCGGATCGATCTCGCGGGCAAAGAAGCCGCTGTTGATGGCTTCCTCGGCGCGGTTCTGGCTGCGGACGGCCCAGCGGTCCTGGTCTTCGCGGGAGATCCCGGTGAAGGTGGCCACGTTCTCGGCGGTCTGGCCCATCGGGATGTAGATGTCCGGAATCAGGCCGTCCTCGCGCGGATCGCGCCACGGACCTTGGCCGCCTTGCGCGGTGGCCGCCGTGCGGGCCTCGGCGTCGGCGAAGATCGGATTCTTGGAGTTGGGCAGGCCGTCGGCGGCACCGGAGGTGCCGAAGCTGGAGACGCTCTCCACGCCGCCGGAGATGAAGACGTCGCCTTCGCCGGCCTTGATGGCGTGCAGTGCCATCCGCGTGGTCTGCAGCGAGGACGAGCAGTAGCGGTTGACGGTGACGCCGGGGACGTGGTCGAGGCCGAGCTCGACGGCGACCACGCGCGCGATGTTGTAGGCGCCGGCTCCACCGGGCTGACCGATGCCGAGGTGGATGTCCTCAATGTCGGCGACATCGAGCTCGGGGACCTTGGCGATCGCTGTGGCGATCATCTGGCGGGCGAGCTCGTCCGGACGCAGGTCCTTGAGGGAACCTTTTCCGGCGCGGCCGATAGGGGAGCGGGCAGTGGCAACGATGACAGCTTCAGGCATGGGGCCAGGGTAGCTCAGTGCGGTTCGTGCAACTATGGATCCATGCGCATCGCCCATCACGTCGTCGATCTGGTCGGTAACACTCCGCTGGTCAAGCTCAACTCGGTGGTGAAGCCAGGCTCAGGTCTGGTCGCCGCGAAGCTCGAATATCTGAACCCGGGCGGCAGTTCCAAAGACCGAATCGCGACGCGCATGATCGACGCCGCTGAGGCATCCGGCGCGCTGAAGCCCGGGGGCACCATCGTGGAGCCGACGTCGGGCAACACGGGCGTCGGTCTGGCGTTGGTGGCGCAGCAGCGCGGCTACCACTGTGTCTTTGTGTGCCCCGACAAGGTGGCCGAAGACAAGCGAAATGTATTGCGCGCGTATGGGGCTCAGGTCGTGGTGTGCCCGACGGCGGTGCCGCCGGAGCACCCGGACAGCTACTACAACGTGTCCGATCGACTGGTCCGCGAGATCGACGGCGCGTGGAAGCCGAATCAGTACGCGAACCCGGCCGGACCGCAGAGTCATTACGAGACCACCGGACCGGAGATTTGGGCGGACACCGACGGCAAGGTGACTCACTTCGTCGCCGGCGTCGGTACCGGCGGCACGATCACCGGAACCGGGCGATACCTCAAAGAGGTCTCCGGCGGCCGGGTGAAGGTGGTCGGCGTGGACCCCGAAGGTTCGGTCTACTCCGGCGGTTCGGGTCGGCCGTATCTGGTTGAGGGTGTCGGCGAGGACTTCTGGCCGGACGCCTACGACCCGACGGTGCCCGACGAGATCATCGCCGTGTCCGACGCCGACTCCTTTGAGATGACGCGTCGGTTGGCGCGCGAGGAGGGCCTGCTGGTCGGTGGGTCGTGCGGTATGGCCGTCGTCGCCGCCTTGCAGGTCGCCGAGCGGGAGGGCCCCGAGGCCCTCGTGGTCGTGCTGCTGCCCGACGGTGGCCGCGGTTATCTGTCGAAGATCTTCAACGACGAGTGGATGAGCAGCTACGGATTCCTGCGTACACCGCTGGAGGGCGCACGGCCGGAGGAGACGGTCGGCGAGGTGCTGCGTGGCAAGACCGGCGCGCTGCCGGATCTGGTGCACACTCACCCGCAGGAGACGCTGCGCGATGCGATCGAGATCCTGCGCGAGTTCGGGGTCTCGCAGATGCCCGTCGTCGGTGCGGAGCCGCCGATCATGGCTGGCGAGGTCGCCGGTTCGGTGAACGAGCGCGATCTGCTGTCGGCGGTGTTCGAGGGCCGGGCCACGCTGGCCGATCCGGTGTCGGCGCACATGGGTCCGGCATTCGCGATGATCGGTGCCGGGGAGCCGGTGTCGTCGGCGATGGAATCTTTGAGCGACGCCGATGCGTTGATGGTTGTCGAGGACGGCAAACCGGTCGGCGTGATCACCCGCCACGATCTGCTCGCCTACGCCAGCCACCATCCGCTTCCGATTCGTGAGGACAACGACGAGTGACCGATCAGGGATTTTCTACCAAGGCCATCCACGCGGGCTGGGATCCGGAGGCGCGCACCGGAGCGGTGAACGTCCCCATTTATGCCAGTTCCACCTTCGCCCAGGACGGCGTCGGCGGGATGCGCGATGGCTTCGAGTACGCCCGTACCGGTAACCCGACGCGCCGGGTGCTCGAAGAGAACATGGCGGCGATCGAGAACGGCACCTACGGGCGCGGCTTCAGCTCCGGGATGGCGGCCACGGACGCGATCCTGCGCGCCACGCTGCGTCCCGGCGACCATTTGGTGATCCCGAACGACGCATATGGCGGCACCTACCGGTTGATCGACAAAGTCTTCTCGCAGTGGGGGATCGAGTACTCGGTGGCTCCGGTGAACGACGTCGCGGCCATCGCGCGCGCGATCAAGCCGAACACGAAGCTGGTGTGGATCGAGACGCCGACCAACCCGCTGCTGAACGTCGGCGACATTGCGGCGACCGCGCAGATCGCGCACGACGCTGGTGCAAAACTGGTGGTCGACAATACTTTCGCCACGCCGTACCTGCAGCAGCCGCTGGATCTGGGTGCCGACATCGTTGTGCATTCGACCACGAAGTATCTCGGCGGGCACTCCGATGTGGTTGGCGGCGCACTGGTGACGAACGATTCGCAGATCGACGCCGACATCGCGTTCTTGCAGAATGGCGCGGGCGCGGTGCCCGGGCCGTTCGACGCGTACCTGACCATGCGGGGGATCAAGACGCTCGCCGTCCGGATGGAACGTCACTGCGACAACGCCGAGAAGCTGGTTGAGGTGCTGTCTGCGCATCCGAAGGTGACCGAGGTGCTGTACCCGGGTCTCGAGTCGCACCCCGGCCACGCCGCCGCGGCCAAGCAGATGCGCCGCTTCGGCGGGATGATCTCGGTGCGGATCGCGGGCGGCCAGATCGCCGCGCAGGAGTTCTGCGCCCGGACCAAGGTGTTTACCCTCGCCGAGTCGCTCGGTGGCATCGAGTCGCTGATCGAGCACCCGGGCGCCATGACCCACGCCTCCACCGCGGGGTCGTTGCTGGAGGTTCCGGCCGATCTGGTGAGGCTGTCGGTGGGTATTGAAGACATCGACGACCTCGTCGCCGACGTGGAACAAGCTTTGGGCTGAGGTTCGGGAACCTTTCTGTCGTTGCGCATCTCTATCTGTTTGACGACGGAGAACGCCGACGGTGCGAGGGGTGCCGGCGCTCTCCGAGTCGCGCCGATGCGAAGAATTTTGAAGAATCTTCGCCATAGATGGAACCGGACCGCGGTTCCGTGCGTCTAATTAACAGACGGTGAAATCCGCGCCCCGGGGGAGTGCGGAACTCACGGTTCAGGGGGGAGTGGTGTTGGGAGCCGGCGGCGGGGGAGTCGGCTCCCACCATCACCGCTGCTGCCGCAAATGCTGGTTCTCTTGAGCGGGGGTCGCAATGCCGGAGGTCGTATCGATCGCCTCGGTCTGGCGCGACCGCGCCCGAGTCGCTGAAGAAGCGGCGGCGGAGTTGGATCAGCTCGTCAACGCGGCTGCGTCGACGGTTCGCTCGAACTGCTTTGGTGCTGATTGCGTAGAAGGTCAGGCCCTGTTTGATAAGTTGAATACGGCGCTTTCGTCCTGGAGGACAGAAGGAACGCGAATTTCAAGTGCCCTCAGGCAGACGGCTTCGGAGTGTCAGCGGTCGGCTGATTCTTATGCGACAACCGACGAAGCGGCCTCAGGTGGGATCGAGCACTAGGGTGCAGCGGCGATGTGTAGTTACATTGCTCGCGCTCTCGCTGGTGGTTGTCCTCGTGGGGTGTCGTCGCGCACCAGATCAATCAGGGTCTGTCCAAGGGGCCGATAAGCGAGGTAGCGCGTCTACGTCGAGCTCCGCCGTGGACTTACCATTCGACACAACCTTCACGCAGCGTTGGAACCCCCGGAACGACGGGACCGCGTACGAACCGTGTGTGACGCCTGATGAAGCAACGCTTCTTGCGTTGGGTATCGACCACTCATCGATTAGCGACGCCGCCGGAACGGACGGGCAGACCTTGCGGGGCTGTAGTTGGGACTACTTTTCAGATCGAGGTCAAGACCATTGGTCGTTGACGCAGATGGTTGCGAACTCGGGGAGCCTGGCTGACTACAGACGGAAGTACGCGAAGGATCATTGGATGCCGGACCGGACCATCCGCGGTAGAGCTGCAGGGGTCACTGATTCGCCACACCTCGGTGAGTGCATGACGTACGTACAGTCCGCTCGCGCTGGTATCACTACTTTGGCGATTCACCACGGCCTTCCGCACCCGCCGGTGCGGGAGGTGTGCGATCGGGCTATTGCGTTCACTGAGGCGACGATTGGGAAGATGCCGCGCTGAGCCCGAGGGGTTGCCGCTTGGTGCAGTCGACTGGTGACTGCACTAAGCGGCATCGGCTGGCGGGACCGGTCGGCGGCGGGCGTACGGGCCGAGGTAGGTCAGGGTCGTGTTGACTACGACGATCACGGCCCAGGTGACGGTGAACGCCGGGTTGGCCCAGATCACCTGCGCGGCGAGGACGCTGCCGCCGAGAACGAGGGCCTTCACCGCGATCGCGGCCGGCAACGACGGCACGCGGGCCTTCGGGGCCGCGAAGAGGCCCCACAGCGTCGCGACAACGGCCACCACAGCCACGACGGCCACGGTCCGAGGGACCAGATGGTCGGGGAATAGTTGCCACGCCCAGATTCCGAGGATCCCCAGCG
>NZ_JBAQWU010000159.1:0-23074 GCF_049299075.1 Gordonia sp. (in: high G+C Gram-positive bacteria) | reverse complement strand
GAATACCGCCGCGTCGATCTGGACGGTGGGGGCAGGTCCGGTGGGGGCTGGCCGCAGACCGGGCGTGACGTGCTCGCTGCCCTGGCCGCCCTGGATGGTCCGGTGGCCGAGCAACTTGGGCTTGCGGGGATCGCCGTGGACCGGCGAGATGTCGCTGTCGTCGGGCACTCGGCAGGCGGTCAGCTGGCCGTGTGGGCGGTCGCTCACCTCGGCGCACGCACGCAGCGGCACCGGATCACCACCGTCGTCCCGCAGTCGGCAGTCCTCGACTTCACGGTCCCGGACGTGCGGGATAAGGCCTCGGTGGTCGCGTTGCTCGGCGCCACCTACGCCGAGGCGCCCCAGCGTTACCGCGACGCTTCCCCGGCGCACGGTCCGATCAGCGATGCGTTGATCGCGGTGGTGCATACCACGCAGGACCAGTCGGTTCCGGTGGAACGCAGCCGCCAGTACGTGCAGACGATGGCCGAGCGCGGCCAGCGGGTCACCCTCACCGAAGTGCCCGGCGATCACGCCGCTTTCCTGGACCTGCGCAGCGCCGCGCACCGGCAGACCCTCCGGACGCTGGGCCGTTGACCGGCGGCACCAGGCTAGAATCGGGTGAATCAATCAGCGAACAGATGGAGTTGAACGCCTTCGTGAGTGACGACAACGACGCGGCCCGCGTGGTGACCTCGGCACTGGACATCCCGCCGGAACTGGTGGTGGGGCTGCTCGGGGCCGTCGACGTCAACCTGAAGACCCTCGAAGCGCAGCTGCCCGCACACATGCACGTCCGTGGCAACAAGATCTCGCTGACGGGGCGGTCCGACGAGGTGGCCGCGTCCGAGCGGGTGATCGCCGAACTGGTCGCGTTGGTGCGTACCGGGACTCCACTGACCCCGGACCTGGTGCGGGAGGCGATGACGATCCTGTCCGACGGCTCCACGCAGGAAGCCCCAGCGCAAGTGCTGAGCCTGGACATTATTTCCCGGCGCGGCAAGCACATTCGGCCTAAGACGCTGAACCAGAAGCACTACGTCGATGCGATCGACGCGAACACCATCGTCTTCGGGCTGGGCCCGGCCGGCACCGGGAAGACCTACCTGGCGATGGCTAAGGCCGTGCAGGCGTTGCACCGCAAAGAGGTCAGCCGCATCATCTTGACCCGGCCTGCGGTCGAGGCCGGCGAGCGTCTGGGCTTTCTGCCCGGTTCGCTGAGCGAGAAGATCGACCCGTACCTTCGCCCGCTGTACGACGCCCTGCACGACATGATGGAACCCGAGGCGGTGCCGAAGCTGATGGAAGCCGGGGTCATCGAGGTGGCGCCGCTCGCCTATATGCGCGGGCGCACCCTCTCCGATGCCTTCATCATTCTCGACGAAGCACAGAACACGACCGGCGAGCAGATGAAGATGTTCCTGACCCGACTCGGTTTCGACTCCAAGATGGTGGTCACTGGCGACGCCACTCAGGTGGACCTACCGGGCGGCGCGCAGAGTGGCTTGCGTACGGCTACGCGGATTCTCGACGGGATCGACGACATTCACTTCGCGCAGCTGACGAGTGCCGACGTGGTTCGGCACCGGCTGGTGGCTGACATCGTCGACGCGTACGGGCGCGAGGAAGAGACGGGCGGCGGCAGCCGTTCGCGGGCCAGGTCGGGGAGTCGTCGTCGATGAGCATCGAACTTTTCAACGAGTCCGGCGTTGAGGCGCCCAATGACCAGATCATCGAGGTCGCCCGGTTCGCGATGGGCGCGATGGATGTGCACCCGGCCGCTGAGCTTTCCATTCAATTGGTGGATCTGGACACGATGTCTGATCTGCACATGCAGTGGATGGACCTGCCGGGCCCGACGGACGTCATGAGCTTTCCGATGGACGAGCTGACTCCGGGGGGCCGCCCGGACGCGTCCGATCCGGGACCGGCGATGCTCGGGGACATCGTGCTGTGCCCGGAATTCGCCGCCGATCAGGCGCGCAAGCAGCGTCATTCCTTTGAGCACGAGCTTGCCGTGCTGACGGTGCACGGCGTCTTACATCTGCTCGGCTTTGACCATGCTGAGCCGGCGGAGAAGGCCGAGATGTTCGGTCTGCAGAATCAGATTCTCACTGACTGGTACGACGCCCGCGAGGACCGGCTGCGGGAGCAGCGGCAGGCCGCGAAGGACAGCAGGCTGATGCGTGACCTCGGCTTCGACTCCGGCCCGGTCGGCGACGGTCCGGGGCCCTAGCCGATGTCCAGTGACATCGTGCTCCTAGTTGTCGCAGCTTTGCTCGCCGCCGTGGCAGGACTGTTCGCGGCTGTCGACACGGCCCTGACGACAGTGTCGGTCGCCCGCACCGAAGAGCTGATCAGCGACGAACGGACCGGTGCCCGCCGGCTCGCCACGGTCTTGGACCAGCGGGCGACCTATATCGGTCTCACTGTGCTCCTTCGGATTGTCTGCGAGACGGCGGCCACCGTGCTTGTCGCCCTCGTGGCCGTCGATTATCTGGGCTTGACCTGGGGAATCGTTGTTGCCGTGCTCGGGATGGCGGTGGTCTCGTTTGTGGCGGTCGGCGTGGGTCCGCGGACCGTGGGACGGCAGAACGCGTACTCGATCGCGCTCATCGCCGGTCCTTTTCTGACCGCGATCGGTGTGCTGCTGCGTCCGGTGACCCGCCTGCTGATCCTGCTCGGTAATGCGCTGACCCCCGGCCGCGGATACCGCAATGGCCCATTCGCCACCGAGGTGGAGGTGCGGGAGGTGGTGAACCTGGCGCAGGTGCAGGGCGTGGTGGACGACGACGAACGCCGCATGATTCAGTCCGTCTTCGAGCTCGACGAGACGTCGGCGCGCGAGGTGATGGTGCCCCGCCCGGAGATGGTGTGGATCGAGGCGGAGAAATCCGCGACGCAGGCGCTGAGCCTAGCCGTGCGGTCCGGGCATTCGCGGATCCCAGTGATCGGCGAGAACCCCGACGACATTCTTGGCGTCGTCTACCTCAAAGACATCGTGGGACGGATGCTGCCGCAGGGCACGGTGCAGACGACGATGACCGTGGGCGACCTGATGCGGACTCCCTGGTTTGTTCCCGACTCCAAGCGCCTCGACGACCTGCTCGAAGAGATGCAGGCGCAGCGCAATCACATGGCACTGCTGGTCGACGAGTACGGCGGCATCGCCGGGCTGGTGACCATCGAGGATGTGCTCGAGGAGATCGTCGGGGAGATTACTGACGAATACGACACCGACGAGGTCGCGCCGATCGAGGAACTCGGCGACGGCGTCTACCGCGTCTCGTCGCGGCTGCCGGTCGAGGACCTCAGTGAACTGTACGACGATGTGAAGATCGGCGACGACGAGGTGGAGACCGTCGGCGGTCTGATGGCGTGGAAGCTCGGCCGCGTGCCGTTGCCCGGGTCACGGGTCGCCGCCTTGGGGCTACTGCTGACCGCCGAGGGCAGTGCGAACCGCATGGGCCGGCAACGGATCACCTCGGTGGTGGTGCGCCGCAAGGCGGCAAAGAAGAACGGCAAGGGAGAGAAGTCCGGTATGCGCGAGAAGGTCGGCAAGGGTGAGAAAGCTGCGAAAGTCGGGAAGGGCGAGAAAGCAAGGAAGGGCGAGATGCTGAGCACGACGACGGCTCTACAGGAGGATCAGGGTGAGTGACGTCGAATTCCGATCCGGATTTGTCTGTTTCGTCGGACGGCCGAACACCGGCAAGTCGACGCTGACTAATGCGCTGGTCGGCGACAAGATCGCCATCACGTCGAATCGCCCGCAGACCACTCGGCATGCGATCCGCGGCATTGTGACGCTGCCCGACGCGCAGGTGGTGCTCGTCGATACGCCCGGCTTGCATCGGCCGCGCACGCTACTGGGCAAGCGGCTGAACAGCGTGGTGATCGAGACGCTGTCGGAGGTCGACATTATCTGCCTGTGCATCCCGGCCGACGAGCCGATCGGTCCCGGTGACAAGTGGATCATCGAGCAGATCAAGCCACTCGCCAAGCGGACCAAGGTGGTCGGCATCGTGACCAAGCTCGACAAGGTGGGCCCGGAGAGGGTCGTCGGGCAGTTGATGGCGCTGGCCGAGCTCCTCGGTCCGACCGCCGAGGTGATTCCGGTGTCGGCCAAGTCGGGCAAGCAGCTCGACGTGCTCACTGATTTGTTGGTGTCGCTGTGCGAGCCAGGTCCGGCGTTCTACCCGGACGGGGAGCTGACCGACGAACCCGAGCAGGTGCTGATGGCCGAGTTCATCCGGGAGGCCGCGCTCGAAGGCGTGCGCGACGAACTGCCGCACTCACTCGCGGTGACTATCGAAGAGGTGATCCCGCGGGAGGATTCCGATCCGCCCATGGTCGACGTCCATGCGTTGCTTTACGTGGAGCGGGACAGCCAGAAGGGCATTATCATCGGGCACCGGGGTGGCCGGCTCAAGGAGGTCGGCACGGTGGCGCGCAAACAGATCGAAAAGCTGCTCGGCTGCAAGGTCTACCTGGACCTGCATGTGAAAGTGGCCAAGGACTGGCAGCGTGATCCGAAACAGCTGGGCCGACTCGGTTTTTAAAGTGGCTGAGTTCGCGCTGTAGCGCCCTGGTGGGCGGCAGAATGGTTGTTCAGACCGCGCATCCGGTGCGGACGGTAGTGAGGAGCGGGTCGTGATTCGATTTCTGCTGAGTGTCCTGGTGAATTTGGTGTCCGCTGCGCTCGCCTTCCTGGTGTGCGCCTGGCTGCTGGCCGGGGGATTCAATCTCTCGGTGCGCGGGTTTTTCATCGCGGTGGCGATCTTTACCGTCCTGCAGTCGATTCTGATGCCGTTTGTCTTCAATGTCGCGCGTAAATACGCGTCGGCGATGCTCGGTGGCGTCGGCCTGATCTCCACCCTGCTGTCGTTGTGGCTGACGACACTGGTGAGTGGTGCGCTCACGATTACCGGGGGTAGCGCCTGGATTGCCTCGGCGGTGCTGGTCTGGTTGGTGAGTGTGCTGGCCGCTTGGCTGCTCGGATTCGTGGTACTCCGGCGCTGGTGGGACGCTCGGCAGGAGTCGGCGGCCAAGAACGCTGCGGCCGATGCCGCGCTGGAACGGCGGGAGGCCGCGGAGGCTAAAGCGCAGGCCCGTAAAGCCAAGAAGAAGTAGCCGGCGATCAGGAGCGCACCGGGCTGGACGCGGACCCGCGCCGCCTTGCGATGCTTTGTCTCCGGTCGATGAGAGAATGTCTCGGTGAGGAATTACCAGGACGAAGCGGTGGTGATCCGCCAGCACAAGCTGGGCGAAGCCGACCGCATCATCACCTTCCTCACCGCTGAGCATGGGTTGGTTCGGGCGGTCGCCAAAGGTATCCGCCGGACGCGTTCCAAGTTTGGTGCGCGGCTGGAGCCCTTCACTCACGTGGATGTGACCTTCTACCCCGGGCGCAATCTAGACATCGTCACCCAGGTGCACGCGCGCCATCCCTTCAGCGAGGCGATGGCGGCGGACTACTCGAGATATACGACGGCGTGCGCCGTCCTGGAGACCGCCGAACGATTGGCCGGTGAGGAGCGCGCCCCCGCCCGCCAGCTGTACCGACTGACTGTCGGCGCCTTGACTGCGCTCTCGGAAGATCGCCGGGACCGGCAGCTGATCCTCGACGCCTTCCTGCTGCGGGCGATGGCTGCGGCGGGCTGGGCGCCGTCGCTCGATGTGTGCGCGCGGTGTGCGAATCCTGGACCGCACAAGGCTTTCCACGTCGCGGTGGGTGGCGCGGTGTGCGTCTACTGCCGGCCGGCCGGATCGGCGACGCCGTCGGTCGGCGTGCTCGAGGTGATGGATGCGCTCTCCCGTGGGCAGTGGGAGCATGTTGCTGCGGCCACGCAATCACAGCAGCGGCAGGCGACTGGGCTGATCGCGGCACACCTGCAGTGGCATCTGGAACGACGATTGCGCACGCTGCCGCTGATCGAGCGCACCGCTACTGTGGAAGCACCGGTAGCTCGATGAGAGGCAAAATTCGCAGATGGCACGACTGACCCGCCGCCGTGCGGCCGCCGTAGTTGCCCCGCGCGCGGTGCGCCCGCCGGATCGGCACCCGTCCGGAGCAACTCCGCCAGCCATTCCGGCCCAGTTCGTGCCGAACCATGTGGCGTTGGTGATGGACGGTAACGGCCGCTGGGCCACCGAGCGCGGGCTGCCGCGTACCGAGGGACATAAACGCGGCGAGGCCGTGCTGATGGACAGCGTCTGCGGATCGATCGAGATCGGGGTGAAATGGCTGTCGGCGTATGCTTTCTCCACCGAGAACTGGTCGCGCAGCCCCGACGAGGTGAAGTTCCTGATGGGCTTCAACCGGGACGTGATTCGTCGTCGCCGCGACGAGATGAACGAGATGGGTGTACGGGTGCGCTGGGCCGGTCGCAAGCCGCGCCTGTGGCGCAGTGTGATCAATGAGCTCGAAGTCGCCGAGGAACTGACTAAAGGCAACGATGTACTGACGCTGACCATGTGCGTCAACTACGGGGGTCGCGCCGAGATCGCCGATGCCGCGCGGGAAATTGCCCGGCGGGCCGCCCGCGGCGAGATCGATCCGGAGCGCATCACCGAAGCCAGCTTCGCGCGGTACCTTGACGAGCCGGACATGCCCGATGTCGATCTGGTCCTGCGACCGTCGGGGGAGCAGCGCATTTCAAACTTCCTGCTGTGGCAGTCGGCCTATGCGGAGATGGTGTACCAGGAGAAGCTGTTTCCCGACTTCGACCGCCGCGACTTGTGGGACGCCTGCCTGGAGTACGCCAAACGGGACCGCCGCTTCGGCAGTGCCTGATTCGGCTGCGGGCGGGGCCGCGATCACCGGCACCGGGCGGCACCGTGCGGCGGCCGCAGAACTGGGGGAGTGGTCCGGCGGCCCGGCATTCCGGCGTTGACCGTCAGGAGTTGTGGGACGCTTATTGGTAAATAACAGGCGCGACAGTCTCTGCGCCGAGTGCCGAGCGCGAACCGGCTGTTCAGGAGAGTGCCATGAAGACCCAGCAATGGTTGATTGTTCCGGCAGTGGTGGCGCTCGCCGTGGCGCTCGGCGCGTGCAGTGAGTCCGACGAGACGACGGTGAACGCCACGTCCACGGCGACCACATCCACGGCGAACACGTCCACGGCGAACACGACCGAGACGCCGATCGGCGGCGATATCGTCGCGCCGGTCACCAGGGAAGTGAATGAGCTACAAGGGACGACGGTGGAACTCGTGGTGGGACAGGTGCTCAACATTCGTACCGGTTCGCTGCCCATCGACAGCTATCGCGGCGAGGTAGCCAACCGTGCCGTTGCGACTTTCGCAGCTGGCTACAGCGACGGTAGCGCACAATTCAATCCGGGCGTGACCGCTGTGGCGCCGGGCGCAACCGAGGTGATCATGACCAATGTCCAGGCTGGAATGGGGCCGGTGACCTTCATCGTCACCGTCACGCCGAGGCGGTAGCTGCGTAACGGGCGCTTACTCGGTGTCGGTCGTCGTGCGCGGGAGTGCGGCGCAGGCGGTGCAGACGCCGAAGATTTCGACGGTGTGCGAGATGTCGTGAAACCCGTGTGCGGTCGCGATCTGCTCGGCCCAGCGTTCGACCGGGTCGGCCTGAATCTCGACGGTCGTGCCACAGTCGCGGCACACCAGGTGATGGTGGTGAGTGTCCGAGCAGTAGCGGTAGCGGGTCTCGCCTGAGCCGTCCCAGATCGCGTCGACCTGACCGGTGTCGACGAGTGCCTGCAGGTTTCGGTAGACCGTGGTCAGGCCGATGGCGTCGCCGCGTTCAGTGAGCAGGTCGTGTAGTTGCTGGGCGGAGAGGAATTCCGCACTGGCGGTCAGCAGGCCGGCGATCGCCGCGCGTTGACGCGTCGAACGCTGTCCGGTGACCGGTCCGCCGGTCACCGCCCGGCCCCCGGGTGTCGTTCGGTGGCGTGGGTGAGGGCATCGGTGACGATGTGGGCGATGTGGTCGTCGACCAGGGTGTATTCGACTTCCCGGCCGCGCCGGTTGCCGACGACGACGCCGGAGTTCTTCAACACTTTGAGGTGCTGGCTGACTTGCGGTTGATTGAGGTGCAAGGCATCGACGAGTTCGTGGACGCACATGGCGTTCTCGCGCAGGGCGAGGACGATGGCGACCCGGGCCGGCGCAGCCAAGGAACGCAGCAGGTCGCTGGCCGCGACGTGGTCGGCGCCGGAGGTATCGCTTGCTACGAAGTCGGCGTGGGTCATCGCGAAGTCCAATCTGTGGGTCCGGTCGGTCGACTCGAACCATCTTATCGGCAACTGTTTCCATCTTGTCGTGGAGTCGCTGCCGGGGCAGACCTCACTCGGTGGTTGTTCACGCGCGAGATACCCTGTTAGCAGTGGCTGGCCGCCGCGCCTGTCGCGGCGATAGCCAACTCCGATCCCTCTAGCCTGGAGAACCGTCATCGTGGCCGTGCAGTCCAAAGTCGAAGCCGTCGTCAACCTCGCCAAGCGGCGTGGTCTGGTGTTTCCGTGCGGCGAGATCTACGGCGGTACTCGGTCGGCGTGGGATTACGGCCCGCTCGGTGTGGAACTGAAGAACAACATCAAGGACCAGTGGTGGCGCGCCATGGTCACCTCGCGCGACGACATCGTCGGCCTGGACTCGTCAGTGATCCTGCCGCGTGCGGTGTGGGAGGCCTCCGGGCATGTCGACGTGTTCACCGATCCGCTCGTCGAGTGCACCAACTGTCACAAACGTCACCGCATGGATCACTTACAAGAGGGCTACGCGGAGAAGAAGGGCATCGCCGATCCCGACACTGTTCCGATGAGTGAGGTCGTGTGCCCGGACTGCGGTACCCGCGGTCAGTGGACTGAGCCGCGCGAGTTCTCCGGTTTGCTCAAAACCTTCCTCGGACCGGTGGCTGACGAGGAGGGCATGCATTATCTGCGCCCGGAGACCGCTCAGGGCATCTTCATCAACTTCAAGAACGTGATGACCACCGCGCGTAAGAAGCCGCCGTTCGGTATCGCGCAGATCGGCAAGAGCTTCCGCAACGAGATCACTCCGGGCAACTTCATCTTCCGGACCCGCGAGTTCGAGCAGATGGAGATGGAGTTCTTCGTCAAGCCCGGCGAGGATGAGCAGTGGCACGAGTATTGGATCAATGCCCGCCGCAACTGGTATGTCGACCTGGGCATCGACCCGGAGAATCTGCGGTTGTTTGCCCATCCGCTGGAGAAGCTTTCGCACTACTCCAAGGGCACCACCGACGTCGAGTACAAATTCGGATTCTCCGGTAACCCGTGGGGTGAGCTCGAAGGCATCGCGAACCGCACCGATTACGATCTGTCCACGCACTCGAAGCACTCCGGTGAGGACCTCGTCTACTTCGACCAGGCGACCGGCGAGAAGTACACGCCGTTCGTGATCGAGCCAGCCGCCGGCCTGGGCCGCTCGATGATGGCCTTCCTCTGCGATGCGTACACCGAGGAGGAAGTGCCGAACGCCAAGGGCGGCACCGATGCGCGCACCGTGCTGAAGCTCGATCGCCGGCTGGCCCCGATCAAGGCAGCGGTGCTGCCGCTGTCCAAGAAAGACGAGCTCGCGCCGACCGCGCGGAATCTGGCCGACGACCTGCGCAAGCACTGGGCCATCGAGTACGACGACACGCAGAGCATCGGAAAGCGCTACCGCCGCCAGGATGAGATCGGCACGCCGTTCTGCGTCACCGTCGACTTCGACACCCTCGACGACCATGCAGTGACCATTCGCGAACGTGACACCATGACGCAGGAGCGCGTCGCCCTCTCCGGCGTCGCCGAGTACCTTGGCGGCAAGCTGCTGGGTGCGTAGATGAACCCCAACTTCGTGATGTTCTTCAGCACCGTGCTGATGTTCATCGCAGCCGCCATGATGGTGGGTCAGCAGCAGTGGATGATGCTCGCCATCGTGCTGCCGATCTGGCTCCTCATTCTGGGTCTCTGGTGGTTCCGCCGGGTGCGCCGCTGACGGAGTCGACCGCTCAGGGGCTGGTGTGAGCCACCAGGCGCCTCACGTCGGCTGCCTGCGCTGTCAGCTGGCCCTGCGGTAGCGCTGCTGGGGCGGGTGACCGGCGTAACGATCGTGGCGGGCTAGGAGCGCCTCGGGCGTGAGCTCGTGGTCGAGGAGATCAGCGAAACAGTCGCCGTCGTACGGGGCAGCCCAATAGTCATCGAAGGGCTCGTAGCCGGGCGGCAGTTGCGCCCGGAGTTCGGAGAGCAGGCGGCGCAGGTCGCCGCGGGTGAGCCGGTTGTTGTAGGTCATCGTCCATCCCCCTGATCGATGTGCTCCCGCAGTGTGCAGTGAGCGCGATCACAGTGAAGCACTCGCCTCGGACAATCACTCCGCGCCAACCGATCGGCGGATGCGTGGACCGGTAGGCCGGACCTGCGCTGATAGGGCATAGTGAGGGGACGTGGATCGTCGCACGGACAAGGGGTCCGGGCAGTCGGCGGCCCGAGAGAGTGAGTTTGTGGTGAGTGTCAGCGGCAAGGTCGTCCATTACGACCCGAATCGTGGTTTCGGTTTCGTTTCGCCCGAGAGTGGTGGCGACGACGTCTTCGTGCACATCAACGACCTGCACGGCATCGACGAGGGACAGTTGCGCCCGGGTGCCAAGGTCGATTTCGACGTGGAGGACACCGACCGTGGTGCCAAGGCGACCAACTTGACAGTGACCGAAGAGGCCCCGCCCGGCGAAGCGCCGTCGGTCGAACGCGCCCAGCGTCGCGACGACAACCGCGGCCGCTTCGGGGATCGCGATGACCGTCGCGGTGGCGACCGCGGCGACCGTCGCGGCAGCTACGACCGCGGTGGCGACCGCGGTGGCGACCGTCGTGATGATCGCAGCTCGCGACGTCCGCGTCACACCGGCCCGCTGTTCAACGAGATCACCGAGCTCCTGCTTGATTCGGCGCCCGACCTGACCGCGCGTCAGATCACGTCGATCCGCAGCAAGCTGATGGACCTCGCCGGTGCCCGCGGCTGGACCAACAGCTAGTTGGCAGCTGACTACGCCGGTCCGCCGGTAGCCCACTACGACGCTCATGATCTTGAGCGCGTAGTGGGTGAGGCGCCCAAAGAAGTCGAGCGCACCAATCCCGCGACCGATCACCGCAGCGATTTCGCGCGGGATCGGGCGCGGGTGCTGCACAGTGCGGCGCTGCGCCGACTTGCCGACAAGACGCAGGTGGTCGGACCGCGCGAGGGTGACACCCCGCGCACCAGGCTCACCCATTCGCTCGAAGTGGGCCAGATCGGCCGTGGCATCGCCGTGGGGCTTGGCTGCGATCCGGACCTGGTGGAGCTTGCCGGTTTGGCGCACGACATCGGTCACCCGCCCTACGGCCACAACGGTGAGCGCGCTCTCGATGAGGTGGCGCGCGAATACGGTGGCTTCGAAGGCAATGCCCAGAACCTGCGGATCTTGACCTCGCTCGAACCGAAAATCCTCGGGCCGGGTGGCGAGAGCGCCGGACTGAACCTGACGCGTGCCGCGCTCGACGCCACACTCAAATATCCATGGAGTCGGCAGGCGCCGGGCACCAAGTACGGCGCATACGTGGAGGACGAGCCGGCGCTGGAATGGGTCCGACGAGGTGCGCCGGGACCACGTCGTTGCCTCGAAGCGCAGGCGATGGACTGGGCCGATGACATCGCCTACTCCGTGCACGACCTGGAAGACGGTGTGGTTAGCGGCCGAATCGATTTGCTGCAGCTGGCGTCGCGCGACGACCAGACCGAACTCGCCGAGTTAGGGGTTCGGTACTTTGACGGGCTGGACCCCGCACTGTTGATCGATGCCGCCCAGCGACTCAGCGCCATGGATATCTTCCGCGCCGTGCACACGCACGACGGCTCGCTCGCCTCGTCGGTGGCCCTCAAACGGCTCACCAGCGAGTTGATCGGGCGCTTCGCGTCCGCGGCGATTACGGCCACTCGCGCCCAGGCCGGTGACGGACCTCTTCGGCGGTACGACGCGAACCTGTCGGTGCCGTCGGCGATCGCCGCCGAGGTGGCGATGCTCAAGACCGTCGCCCTGCGTTTCATCTTCTCCGACCGCCGGCACCTAGCGAAACAGGAGCGCCAGCGTGAGCGGATCCATCGCGTCGCGACACTGCTGCGCACGAGTGCCCCGGGCGGCCTCGACCCGATCTTCGTGCCGCGCTGGTCGGCCGCCGACACCGACGCCGAGCGGATGCGGGTCGTCGTCGATCAGATCGCGTCGATGACCGAGGGGCGCCTGGAGCGGCTCGACAAGAGCAGTGCCGAGGTCCAAGCGCACCTGGGCTGAATCTGATTGGTCAGTGGCCGAGGCGGCGGAGGAAGTCGTCGATCGTCCATTGGCCGCCGGAGGCCGAGATACCCGGCAGGTGCTCGGCTTCGCTGAGGTCGAAGCCGAAGTCGGCCGGGGTGGGTTCCCCGGATTCGGTGGCGAGCCAGGTGACGCAGATATCGGCGGCCAGGGCCGGATCGTCGACGTAGATGGCACCGTCGGTGCAGTCGCTCGTCGGGTCCTCGGTGAACCAGTGATTTGGGGTTGCGGCGCTGGCGTCGTGGTGGACGAAACTGGACGCTTCCATCACCACGTGGGAACGCCGGACCAGCAGTCGGCCGTGCTCCAACGCCACGATCTGGGCGCATACGGCGTCCAGCGGCTCGTCGAAGTCATCGGTGAGCGAATCCTCGTCGACGGCGAAGTCGCGGGGGCCGAAGTCGATAGTGACGCCGACCGGAATCTCAGGCAGCGAATCGGCAAGCCAGGCGGTCATCTGGTCCCAGGTTCCGCACCCGACGAAGTCTTCTTCATAGTCGTCGTTCATGGCTTGGCTCCCGTCCGCGATGGGTCTGAACTGCTGGCCCGATTCTAGTCCGATTCCCGTTCACCGCGCGCGTCCGCGCGGCGCGCGGGTCGCCGCCGATGTCGGTACCCGGCGATAGCCTCGCGACCATGACTGATCACACTGCGGCCACATACTCCGAGGCGATCTGCCCGGCCGAACGAATGGTCGGCTGGTACGACGTCGCCGTGCGCGCCACGCTGATCCCGGCCAGCGGGGAGCCGGCCCGTCAAACGGTCGGCTGCTACCTCGACGCCCACGAGAACGACGGCCCGGTCTCGCTGGGTTGTGGAGTGGAGATGCTGTTCCACGACCTGCAATCGCCGCTGCCGCCAGGTGAGTCCCTGACTGCGCTGGTGGAGGCGGTGACGGGCGGACTGAATGGGAAAACCTGGACCGCGCTGCAGGTGCCCGGACGCGCGGATTTGCTGGTGATCGCGCTGATTGACTGGCAGACGGTGCCCGGTTCGCTGCTGTCGGACGAGATCGACGACGACCGACTCTGAACCGGTGGAGATGTCAGACTGGAACCATGATCTTCATCGTCGCCAAGTTCACCGTCAAACCCGAGTACGCCGACGACTGGGTCGAGCTGTCGCGGGAGTTCACTGAGGCCACTCGCGCGGAGCCGGGCAATCTGTGGTTCGACTGGTCGCGTAGCGTCGACGACCCACACGAGTACTTTCTCGTCGAGGCGTTCGGGGACGACGCCGCCGAAGCACACGTGACGAGCCCGCACTTCGTTAAAGCCCAGTCGGATTTGCCGCCGCTGCTGCAGTCGACGCCACTCGTCCGCAACGTCGTGATGGACCGCGACGAGTGGGACCTGCTCGGTGAGATGGCCGTGGATTGAGCTAGCGGCACTACTCGCCGAAGGCCTCGCTCGGGACGACGTAGGTGATGGTGACGTCCCAGGGGGCGACCCCCCAGCGGCTGATGGCCTCGACCGCGAGGGCGCCGGCGCCGCGCAGCGAATCCTCACTGGCCGGGGCGCTGATGGTCTGGTGGTCCGTCTGGTCGGTCGGCGGCCAGAGCTCACTCCCACTCGGAGCCGGAGACGTTTCCAGGATGATCTGATCGGCGCCATCGTCGTGCACCGCGACGATCAAGCAGAAGCGGCCGTCAGAATCGTCCCACCCGCCCGGTTCGATGACGATCAGTTCGTGGCGAGCGAAGGCCTGCGCGGCGGCGCGGAAGATCGCGACGTTCAGGTCCTCCCACGGATCGCCGAAGACCTCGCTCGGCGGGGCTGCGGTGAAGATTCGCCCACCGATTTGTGATTCGGATTCGGGGTGCTCGGCGCTGTGGCGATCCTCGAGCACCACTGTGCCGGACTCCTCGTCGAACAAGCATTCCTCGCGGTAGCGGCCAGGCCGGATCTGGGTCCGTGAGATCAGGCCGCTGCCGGCGATATCGGCAAAGGCGCCCGGATCACTCAGATGCCACACGGTGGGCTTGTCGGTCCATACTTGGATCAGTCCGCCTACCGGCACGCCGAATACGGCAGTGGTGAGTTGGGTCCCGTCGCCGAGTGGGGAATCGTCCGACATCAGATCTCCTTGTCTCGTGTTCTCTGCGGCACGGTCTGCTGGGCATGCAGTGCTCCCTCCACTATGCAGCACGAGTCGTCGCGGTGCTCTTCGGTTACGGCCGCGCGCCGCCGTGCAGGCGCTACGGTCGACAGATGGCATCGCACCCCAGCAAAGAACCGAACCGCAGGACAGGTCTGGCCGTACGCGCGAGGATTCATGCGCGCGTGATGTGCGCGGCCGCGGCGGTGGTGGTGGCCGGGCTGTTGCTCACCGGGTGCAGCAGCAACACCACGTCCACGGCGCCGTCGGTGGTGACCGACGTGGTGACCCAGACGAATGGACAGGCGCCGAACGGGAGCCAACCGACCGGGAGCCAACCGACCGGGGCCACCACACCCACCGACACCGCTGGTGGCCAGACTGAGGTGATCACCGTGGTCGCGGTGGGTCGCGATGGCCGGCCAGCCGCGGGCTGGACGGTCGATTCCAGCGGCATCGGGAGCACCGTCTCGTGTGGACCCACGATGACGCCGAGCCAGTCGGCGACGTCGAACAACATTTACTCCTGCAGCCCGAATGCGGCCGGAGCACACACCTGCTGGCCGACACCAGCCTCGTCGACGACGCTGTACTGCATCAATGCGCCGTGGAACCACACGCTTCGGCAGTTGACCTCCGACGTGCCGCTGCAGCCGGTGACCAAGCGCGCTGATCCGCAACCGCTGGCGCTGGAACTGGCCAACGGGGTCAAATGCACCATCCGCACCGGTGGCGCCTGGGGTGGGCGCAGCGACGGATACCTGGGTGCCTACGGCTGCGTCGACACGAATGACGTGGTGTTGGCCAAGGATGCGCAGCTGATCGACAAATCGTCGGCGCAGTGGACGGTGAAGACCGGCCCGCTCGGGGTGAACAACGAACAGTTCCCCTCGCCGGCCACAGTCGGAGTGGTACGTGCCTACTACGCTGGCGCGCAGAGCTGACCGGAACCTGCGCGGCGGTCTCAGTTCCCGTGGACGCGGTCGAGGATGAGCTGGCCGAGGCGCTCGGCGTCGTGCTCGGGAATCCAGTGTCCGGAATTGGGGAGCACTTCCAGCCGGTAGTCGGCGACGGCGTACCCCTCGGCCAGTTCGGCGCCGCGGCGCGACAGCGCAGTGTCCTTCGCGCCCCAGACGTGCGTGGTAGGCACGGCGACCCGCCGGGCGAGGTTCGGCGGACTGGTCATGCCCATGGCCCGATACCAGTTCAAGGCACCGCCCAGGGCGCCGGTATCGACCACCAGACGGTGCACGTCGGCGATCTGCTCGCTGTCCATGCCGGAGCGCCGCAGCATTTGGTCGAGCACGATCGGGACCCGAGACAGCAGTAGGTCAGGGAGCAGCGGTGGCTGAAACGCGGCCATGTACCAGGATTTCAGCAACTGGTCGGAGGAAAAGAGCGACTTGATGAAGGCCGCCGGATGGGGCACCGACACCGAGGTGAGGGTGCGCACCAGGTCTGGTCGACTGCCGGCCAGACCCCAGGCCACCGCGGCCCCCCAATCGTGGCCGACCAGATGCACTGGACCGGAGTCGAGTCGAGTGATCAAGCCGACGACGTCGTCGATCAGCTCACTGGAGCGGTAGACGGTGCGCGCGGCGGGTCGGGCCCCGGGGGAGTAGCCGCGCTGGTCGGGGGCGACGGTGCGGTAGCCGGCCGCGTTCAGGATCGGGGTGACTTTGCGCCACGAGTAGGAGGTTTGCGGGAAGCCATGCAGCAGCACGATGGTGCCCTCGCGGGGTTCGCCGGCGTCGGCGACGTCAAACGTCAAACCCATGTAGCTGTACTGGTCCACGGCGGGTGTCCTCCCAGGAGCTCTCCGGGGCGGCCGCGCTGCCGCCCCGGGTGAAGGCTACCGAACCGGTGGGCCAGGCGGAGAGTCATCGGGGATGGCCGCCCCAGACAGGGATACGTCGATCTCGGGGATGGCCAGCGGATGGGCGATCTCGTCGCGATCGAGGCGGCTGAGCCAGTACGCGGCGATCGCGACCGGTACCGGGAGCAGGCCGGCCAGCACAAACGTCCAGCTGACGCCGATCAGGTGGCTGACCGGGGCGGCCAACGCCATCGACACCGGCATGAAGGCCATCGAGACAAAGAAGTCCAGCGACGAGATCCGGCCGAGGAGCTCCGTTGGGACGCGCCGCTGCAGCAGCGTCCCCCACAGGACCAGTGGGCCGTCGAGCATCAGCCCCACGCCGAAGGCGGCAATCGCGAACCAGACCGTGTGCTGGGCAAAACCCATAATCACCAGGGGGATCGAGCAGACCGTCCACAACGCGAACATCACCGATAAGTAGCGCCGCGGCATGGCCATTGACGCGAAGACAAAGGCGCCCAGAGCGGCGCCCACGCCGAACGCGGCCAGGACTATGGAGTGGTCGAAGGCGCCGCCACCGGCCCGGTCCTTGAGTGCGAACGGGATGAGCACCTCGATCGGTCCCATCAGCATGAGGACCAAGAATGAGGAGAAGAACAGGGTGGCTCGCAGCCACGGAGTCGTCCACATGAAGGCGAATCCCGCACCGAGGTCGGCGGCCACGCCGCGGGCGCCGCTGCGCTTCTCGACCCGAGGAGCGGCGGCGTTGTCGTCGTCGGGAACCGGGCCCATTGCGAGATAGCACGCCGCCGACAAGATACAGGCGAACGCGCCGACGATGATCGCGGCGGCCGGGGAGGTGGCGCCGATGATGACGCCGGCGATCATCGGTCCGGCGGCCTGATAGAGGACCGGGCGCAGAAATCCTTCGATGCCGTTGGCGGCCAGCAACTGTGCGGCGCTGACCACGCGCGGCAGCAGGGCCGAATACGCCGGGTAATACATGCCGGTGGTGACCCCGCCCAGCAGTGCGGCGGCCATCAGGTGCGCGTAGGTCAGGGCGCCGAACGCCGAGGCCACACCGACGGTGCTGAAGGCGATCAGTTTGACCGTCTCCAAGCCGACGATGATCGCGCGCTGGGAGATCCGGTCGGCCAGCACACCGCCGAACAGGGTGGACACGATCATGCCGCTGGCGGCGGTGCCGGACATCAGGGAGACCGCGCCGGGGCCGCCGCCCAGACCGATCACCTGCCAGACCAGAGCGACCAACCAGATGCCGTCGCCGAAGAGCGCCAGCGCCAGACCGAGGGCGAGCCATCGGTATTGGCGCAGCGCAAACGGCTGCAGGATCCGGGGGAGCCGGTCCATGTCGGGGTTGCTCACCTTACGAGAATGCCGGATCGGCGGCGGTGCGGCTAGTGCATTTCCGGGCCGTCGGCCTCATCGCCGTCGGACTCATCGGGGTCGGGGTCATCGGGGTCGGGGTCATCGAGGTCGGGGTCATCAGGGTCGTCGACGACGAGGCGACGCACATCGTCGGCGGTGAGGGCGCCGCTGAACTGCTCGCCGTCGTCGATCAGGGCGTCGAAGAGGGCACGTTTGCGGTCTTGCAGCGCGACGACTTTCTCTTCGACGGTGCCACTGGAGACTAGGCGGTAGACGGTGACCGGCCGCTGTTGCCCGATCCGGTGGGCCCGGTCGACGGCTTGGGCCTCGGCCGCCGGGTTCCACCACGGGTCGGCGACGAAGCAGTAGTCCGCTGCGGTCAGGTTGAGGCCGAATCCGCCGGCCTTGAGGCTGATCAGGAAGACGCGGGTCTGGTCGTCGCCGCCCGCGGTGAATCGGTCGATTTCGGCCTGCCGCTGCGTCGCCGACATGGTGCCGTCCAGGTAGCTGAATGAGATGCCCAGCCCGGTCAGCGCGTCGGCGATCAGCTTCAGAAAGCCGGTGAAGCTACTGAACACCAGCGCGCTGTGGCCCTCGTCGATCAGCTGCGGCAGATGCTGGGCGAGGTAGTCGATCTTGGTCGACGAGAGGGATTCGTGCTCGTCGTCCACCAGCCCGGGGTGCAGGCTGAGCTGGCGCATGCGGGTCAGTGCCGCCAGGATCTGGACGCGGTTCTCGTCCCAGTTTTCCAGCAAGCCCAGCAATTTCTGTTGTTCGCGGGCGAGGAAGAGGTCGTAGATCTTGCGGTGCTTGGGGTCCAGTTGGATCCCGACGATGGACTCCTGCTTTGGTGGCAGGTCGGCGGCGACCTGCTCTTTGGTGCGCCGCAACATGATCGGCTTCAGCCGCCGGCGGAGGGTGGACAAGCGGCCGGGTTCGCCGCGCTCGATGGGGGCGGCGAACTGTTCACGGAACTTCTTCGGGCTCCCGTACAGGCCGGGGGCGACGAGCGAGACCAACGACCACAGCTCCATGACGTTGTTTTCCATCGGAGTGCCGGTGATGGCGAGTTTGACGGGCGTGTCGAGGCGGCGGGCGGCCTGGTGGGTCTTGGAATTGTGGTTCTTGACGAACTGGGCTTCGTCGAAGACCGCGCCGTCCCACGCGATGGCGTCGAAGGCGTCGATATCCAGGCGGAGCAGCGTGTACGAGGTGACCACGATGTGGGCGTCGGCGATCTGCTCGGCCAACGGGGATTTCGCGCGCTTTTGCGTCGCGGTCACGGTGGCGACTGTCAGCGACGGCGCGAAGCGTCGGGCTTCGGTCGCCCAGTTGCCGATCACGCTGGTCGGGGCGACGACCAGGAAACGGACGGCCGGGTTCGCCGCCGCCGCCCGGGTGATCAGGGCCAGCGTCTGGACGGTTTTGCCCAAGCCCATATCGTCGGCGAGGATGCCGCCGATCTGGTTGTCCAGCAGGAAGCTCAGCCAGTCCAGGCCGTCGTGCTGGTAGCCGCGCAGGGTCGCGTCGAGGGCAGCCGGTACCGCCACCGGCTCAGGTGGCCGGGCGTGGGCCAGGGCGGTGATGCGCTCGTGCCAGTGGGCGAGCTGGGCGTCGACGACGCCCAGGCTCAGGAGTTCTTCCCACAGGGTGGCGTTCGGGTGCGCGCCAGAGATCTCGGCGCCGTCGAGATCACCCATGAATTGGGCTTCGTCGAGCAGCTCGCGGAGCCGTTCGAGTTCGGGGGTGCGGAGGCTGAAGTAGGTGCCGTCGTCCAGGACGAGCCACTCATGGCCCTGGGCGAGGTGCTCGATGACGGTTGGCAGCGGGACGGAGTGGTCGTCGACGTGGACCGAGACGGTGAGGTCGAGCCATTCGTACGCGCCAGTGGAACCGAAGTGCAGCTCGGTGTTTTCCGCCTCGCGGAAGTCGCGCTGCTCGCCGGTGACCTCGACCTGGATCAGTCCGGGGGCGGTGATCCGCCGGATCAGCTCGCCGCACAGGATGGCGGTCTCGGGCAGTTCCAGGCCGAGGGGGATCAGCAGTTCGCGGATCGGTGCGGCTGCGGCGGCCCGGGCCACCGACATCGTCTGTTGCTCACGACGGAAGCGCAGGAGTGTGCTGCTGACCGTCTCGACCGCGGGGACGCGACGTTGCATGGCGTGCAATCGCGCGGTGAGGGCCTCCTGCCAGCGCCGGGTGCTGCTGCAGAAGAGTTCCAGTTCGGGGCGGGCGCGTTCCCACATCTGGGCTTCGGCGTCGACATCCCGGAATCCGGCCCGGCGTTCGGGCATGGCCGGGTCGAAATGCCGGAGTGTGCCGTCGACCAGGTAGCCGGCGCGCCACTGGGTGCGTGACCGGTAGGCCTCCAGGTCGATGATGAGCAGTGGGAAGGGTGCGGAGATCTCTGGCGGAGTCAGGCCACGCTCGGGCAGGGCGACGGTGCGGTGGCGCGTCAGCGTGGGCAACGCCGCGGAGAACTCGGCGAAGTCGGTGGTGGGCACTTCGATCCGATCGCCGGTGAGGAGTGCGGTTTCCAGCGCGGTGATCCGGGTGAGCTGGCCGAGGTGCAGGGTGCCCGCGCGCAGCACGGCCGCGCCCGCGGCGGGGTCGCCGCGCACCAAGGAGCTGTCATCGACGGTAGACGAGCCGTCGAGCGTGAGTTCGGCCGATAGTTCGGCACCGTCGTCGAGCGCCTCGACCCGAAGCGTGACGTCCAGCGTCTCCGTGACTTCTACGGCGTGTGCCTCGCCGGTGCCGAACAGCGGCAGACCGGCGTGCGCCGCCGACACCAGAGCTTTCCAGAAGGCTGCTGGTGCACCGGACAGGGCGACCGATTCTGGCAGGCGCGGCACCCCGCGTTGGCGAGCGGCGAACGCCGGGGTGTTCGCGAGGGCGGATCCGATGGCGGTGAGCGCCTCGACGCCGTCGCGGTCGTAGCCGGCGGTGCTCCCGACCAGGATCACCGACCAGGGCAGGTGCGGTGTCCAGTCGCCGGTGGGCTGGCAGACGACGGGGCGTAGCAGCGCATCGAGCGTGCCGTCGGGTGATCGAGTGGTGTGGAACGAGAGCCCCACGGGCCGGATCTGCCCGGCAGGTTCGTCGGCGGGTGCTTGCGCGGTGATCTCCGCGAACAGCGCGCGCCAGGGCGCCGGACGGGCGTCGTCGACCGCTTCCAGGATCAGCGCGGCGCAGTGTTTGCAATCGGTGCGGACCGGGCAGGTGCAGGAGCCGAAGACGTCGACCACCTCGCCGCCCTGGACCACCAAGGTGACAGTGCAGGCGTAGCGGTTGCCGTCGGAGCCGCGGCAGGCGCCACGCACGCAGGTCGGCGATGTCCACTCGATCCCGCTGATCCGGCGCTCCCGGGCATATCCGCGCCCTCGGTGCACGTCCGGGAGAGGCAGGTGGCGAAGTGCCTGTTCTGCCTGCGCGGACGACCAACTGCGGGTAACCATCGACAACAGGCTATCGGCAGTCTCAGGCTGCGTCCGGGTGCGGGATTCCGGACAGCGGTTGGACGTCGAGGCTGAGGACATAACCGGCTTCCCAGGGGAAGCGGCCGTCGGCGTCCGGCCAAATGAGCTGCACCGCGGGGAAATCCGGGCCGTAGAGGAGCCGGGTCACGGTGAGCTCGTCGGTGTCCAGGGCAGGCAGGGACGTCAGGTGGTAGGGCGGACGCAGAATGCCCGCCAACCGCGGTGTGTCGAACAACTGCTCGTCGCCGATCAGTAGCTCGGCCGTCCGGTTGAGGATTCCGCAGGCCTGCTCCGGGTCGAGACCGTAGATCACCAGCTCCGGGCGGGAGAACTCGGTGAGGCCGGTGGTGTAGGCGAACGCCGGGCCGAGCTCGTCGCCATAGACACCGGTCACCGCCCAGCGGCCGGCGTCGATCTGGTTGAGTGCGTTGCTCACCAGATTGTCCGAACCCTGGCAGCGCGGGTCGAATTCACACATGGTTTCACTCCTTTGTCTCGCCCGGTCTCCCGGCAACAAATCGATCAGGTGTTCGATCTGTTGCAGACGGTACGGCGCACCTCCGACACTTCTCGGAACCGAGCCGATCCGGCCCGGTGGATAGCCGAACCCGCAAGAGCGTCGCGGCTGGCTAGACTGGGCAGGTGACAGGCAGAATCCCCGAACGCGATATCACGGCGATCCGTGAGCAGACGCGCATCGAGGATGTGGTGGGCGACTATGTCGCGCTGCGTCGCGCTGGCGTCGACAGCATGAAGGGTCTGTGCCCGTTCCACGACGAGAAGTCGCCGTCGTTCCACGTCCGGCCCAACCACGGCCACTTCCACTGCTTCGGCTGCGGCGAAGGCGGCGACGTCTACTCGTTCTTGCAGAAGCAGGAGCACATCACCTTTGTCGAAGCTGTGGAGCAGTTGGCCGACCGGATCGGCTATCGCATCAACTATGAGGGCGGCGGCACGGCCATCATCCGCGACCGCGGCACCCGCGCCCGGCTCGTCGCGGCGAATGCGGCAGCGCAGCGCTACTACGCCGAGCAGTTGCGCACCCCGGACGCCAAGGTCGCCCGCGAGTTCCTGACTGACCGTGGCTTCGACGGCGCGGCGGCCGAGCACTTCGGCTGTGGGTATGCGCCAGCCGGGTGGGACACGATGACCAAAGCTCTGCTGTCCCAAGGTTTTGCCTTTGCCGAGCTGGAGGCGGCGGGACTCTCGAAGCAGGGGCGCAAAGGTCCGATCGACCGTTTCCACCGGCGGCTGTTGTGGCCGATCCGCAACACCTCCGGCGATGTCATCGGCTTCGGTGCGCGCAAGCTGTACGAGGACGACAACCTCGGCAAGTACATGAACACCCCCGAGACGATGCTCTACAAGAAGTCGCAGGTGCTGTTCGGCATCGATCTAGCCAAGCGGGACATTGCCAAGGGGCACCAGGTGGTGATCGTCGAGGGCTACACCGACGTCATGGCCATGCATGCGGCCGGGGTGACCACCGCCGTCGCCTCGTGCGGAACGGCGTTCGGTGAGGATCACCTCGCGCTGATCCGCCGTCTGATGATGGACGACTCCTATTTCCGCGGTGAGGTGATCTACACCTTCGACGGCGATGATGCGGGTAAAGCTGCCGCGCTCAAGGCATTCGAGGGGGAGCAGGCGATCGCCGGGCAGACGTTTGTCGCGGTGGCGCCGGACGGAATGGACCCGTGTGAGCTTCGGCAGAAGTCCGGCGATCCCGCGCTGCGTGACTTGATCGCCCAGCGGCTGCCGATGTTCGAGTTTGCCATCAAGGCGCTCCTGGCCGGCCACGACCTCGATACCGCCGAGGGGCGGGTCGCTGCGCAGCGGGAGACGGTGCCGGTAGTCGCCCGCATCCGCGACGTTGCGCTGCGTGATGAGTACGCGCGGCAGCTGGCCGGCTGGATCGGCCTGGACGATGTGGCCAGCGTGCTGGCCCGGGTCCGACAGCAGGCCCGGCGCGCACCCGGCGCTGGCGGTGGGCGGGCC
>NZ_JBAQWU010000158.1:0-2092 GCF_049299075.1 Gordonia sp. (in: high G+C Gram-positive bacteria) | reverse complement strand
GATCCGGGTGACCGAGAAAGATCCGGCGCTGATTCCGGCATCCGTGAGCCCGGCGTCGACCACCTGCACAGCGGCGGCGGTCTGCGGGTCCGAGGTGTCGACGTACTCGTCGAGCGAATCGCCGCTCGAGTCCAGCGCACCGACGAGGATCTGCTTGGCGGCCTCGCCGTCGAGTCCGATCCCGGCCTCGTCGGACACCGTCGTCGTGGTCTTGCCGGCCTTGTCCCCGCTCGCGCATCCCGTGAGAACCAGGGATGTGCCGAGTGCCAGTGCGCCGACGGCGAGTGCAGCCCGGCGGGTGGGGGAGGCGGCGTGATTGAGGAGGGGCATCGTCAGCTTTCTCTTCTGTGGCTTACTCGTTCCGGGGCAGGAATGCCCAGGGTAGTCACGTGCCCAGAGTAGCCAGCCCGGAACGGCCGATCATGCTCGTGGGTCACCCCCGGCACCGCGGAAAGACGAACCACCTCCCAGGGGGACGCCGGGAAACCGCCCTCGGCGCCCCACCGGGAGGTGGTCTGTCCGCGTACCTCTAGATGAATGATTCCTGGTGTCAGTGGTCGTAGGCCAGGAGTGAGCGGCGGGTTTGGGCGCCGATAGCGTCGTTGTGCCAGATTGCGGCGGTCAGGGCCAGGATCCGTTGGGCGACGCGGGTGCAGACGCCGGCGATGGTGCGTCCGCCGTGGCGTTCGAGGTCGAGTTGGCCTTTGAGGGTGTCGTTGACCGACTCGATGATTTGCCGCAAGGGTTTGAAGAACTGCTCGCCGCCGCGTGCGGGTTCTCCCTTGCGAGTCGGGCGCAGCAGCGTGATGCCGGCCTCGGCCAGTTCGGCTTCGAACTCGGCTCCGTAGTAGCCCTTATCGGCGATCAGGATGGGCTGGTTGACGGCGATCAGTTCGTCCAATCCTGTTGTGCCCGTGAGGATGTCGTGCAGGGCATGGCGTTCGTCAGCTTTGGCGCCGGTCAGACTCCAGCCAACCGGCAAACCGTGCACAGTGGTCAGAAGATGCAGCCGCAAACCCCAGAAGAAGCGGGAGTGTGAGGCGCAGTAGCCGTACTCGGCGAACCCGGCCAGCTCTGACCGCAGCGCGGTCTCGCGGGAACGGCCACATTCGACCGGGGTCGAATCGGCGACCCACACCGAGTCCTCACCGACACTGCAGAGTGCGGCGAGGGTTCGGGTGAGCCAGGCCATCGTCGGCGCCAAGGCGCGCAGTCGTTTGTTGTATCCGGGTTGCTGCGGCAGGTTCGGGAACATCTCCAGCAGGTTCTTGTGTGCGTACCGCAGCCAGCGGCGTTCGCTCGGATACCCCAGCAGTGCCTGCAAGACGGCCAGCGTGAGGAGTTCGGAGTCGCTGATCGCTGGTGTGAAACATCCCGGCCGCGGTGTCGCGACCTGCTCGGGATGTGTTGCGAGCAAGTCGTCGCAGGTCACGTAGAGTGCGGTAGCGAGGTCGTCCAGATCGGTGAGCATCTCGGCTCCTATGTCGATGTTGTTGTTAGCAACACCGATCCTGGGCGACCTCGCTCTCCATTCCCCACGCGACACACCAGTCACATCACCGGGAATCACTCATCTAGACCACGGCGATCGCTGAGCCGATCAGGTGGACGCGTTCGCCGCCTCTCCTGAGATCCGGTCCGAGTACGAGAGGATTGCTCCAGCGGACCGGCTGGCCCGGAGGCCGGGTGAGTCGGCGCAGATGGAGATCTGGTTCCCTGCCATCAGGATGTCGACCGCGCATCGGCAGGCGGTGGTCTTTCCACTGCTAGTGATGACGCCTACGTTCTCGAAGCTCGTGGCGGCGATCAGGATTCTCCACGGTGGGGCGGTGACATTCTGGCGGCGATGTCGGCACTGAACCCCCGGGGTCGACGCCAACTCGATGTAGCTGGCGGGTGACCGCGAGTTCGCGATCGGCGGCGGTAGGGCGACCGAGGCTTGCGACGAGATTCGACGGGACGCTCGGTACCCGGATCGTGCTGGCCCCAACGCGTGAGCAGGAGTTCAAGGGCACGACCGAACGCAGCAACGGCTGCCTCGAGACCTCGTTCCTGCTAGGCCGGGAGCTCACGTCATCGCCTGATATCGATG
>NZ_JBAQWU010000157.1:0-2653 GCF_049299075.1 Gordonia sp. (in: high G+C Gram-positive bacteria) | reverse complement strand
GGCGATGCCGAACAGGCCTGCACCCAGCAGCAGGATGCGCCGGCGCCCGTAGCGGTCGCCGAGATTACCCATGGTGATGAGCAGGCCGGCGATCAAGAAGCCGTATACGTCGAGGATCCACAGCTCTGCGGTCGCCGAGGGATGCAGTGCCCGAGTAATGGTCGGCATCGCCAGATACAGGACGGAGAAGTCCATGGACACTAGGACCACCGGCAGCATCAAGACACCGAGGCCCACCCACGCGCGGCGGCGAGTGAGGTGGCTGGGGGCGGCGGACATCATCGGATGATCGTACGCAGTGCTCCACTTCGGCAGGCCCTCTGCGGACCGGTAGAGTGTTCCGAGAACGAAGCACGTGCGCACAGCGAGCAAGAAAGGCCCCGACGTGGCACTGGTGGTCCAGAAGTACGGTGGCTCGTCGGTGTCGGATGCGGAACGTATCCGTCGCGTCGCCGAGCGGATCGTGGAGACCAAGCGGCAGGGCAATGACGTCGTCGTCGTCGCGTCGGCGATGGGTGACACCACCGACGAACTGCTGGATCTCGCCGAGCAGGTCAATCCACACCCGCCGCAACGCGAAATGGACATGTTGCTCACCGCCGGTGAGCGCATTTCGAATTCCCTGCTGGCGATGGCGATCGAAGGCCTCGGCGAGCAAGCACAGAGCTTCACTGGCTCGCAGGCCGGTGTCATCACGACGGCGAGCCACGGCAAAGCCAAAATCATCGACGTGACCCCCGGCCGGGTTCGCAGCGCCCTGGACGAGGGCAAGATCGTGATGGTCGCTGGCTTCCAGGGTGTCGCCCAGGACACCAAGGACGTCACCACTCTCGGTCGCGGCGGCTCGGACACGACGGCCGTGGCGCTGGCCGCAGCGCTGGCGGCCGATGTCTGCGAGATCTATACCGACGTCGACGGCATTTATACTGCCGATCCGCGGATTGTCCCGGACGCTCGACGCCTCGATCAGGTCTCTTTCGAGGAGATGCTGGAGATGGCGGCCTGCGGCGCCAAGGTTCTGATGCTTCGGTGCGTGGAATACGCGCGTCGATACAACGTTCCCGTTCATGTGCGCTCGTCGTACTCGACTAACCCCGGCACCGTGGTGTCCGGATCGATGGAGGACATCCCCGTGGAAGAAGCAATCCTCACCGGAGTGGCCCACGACCGCAGCGAAGCGCAGGTCACGATCTTCGGTCTCAACGACACCCCCGGCCATGCCGCGAGGGTGTTCCGGGCCGTTGCCGACGCCGAAATCAACATCGACATGGTGCTGCAGAACATTTCCGCGGTCCAGACCGGCAAGACTGACATCACCTTCACCCTGCCCAAGGAACTCGGCCCGCTGGCGATCGAGAAGCTCTCGGGAATCTCCGACGAGCTCGGTTACTCGGAGATCAAGCTCGACGAGAATGTCGGCAAGGTTTCGCTGGTCGGTGCCGGCATGAAGAGCCACCCGGGCGTCACGGCGACCTTCTGTGAGGCGTTGGCCTCGGCGGGTATCAACATCGAGCTGATCTCCACCTCGGAAATCCGCATCTCGGTGCTGCTGCGCGACGACCAGCTCGACGACGCGGTCCGTGCGCTGCATGCGGCGTTCGACTTGGGCGGCGATGAGGAAGCCGTGGTCTACGGCGGAACGGGGCGATAGAGATGGTCAGTATCGGAGTAGTCGGCGCGACCGGTCAGGTCGGCGGCGTGATGCGCGCACTCCTGGCTGAGCGGAAATTCCCGGCCGATCAAGTGCGTTTTTTCGCGTCGCCGCGTTCGGCGGGTAAGTCGCTGCCGTGGGGCGACGGTGAAATCGTCATCGAAGACGCCACCACCGCCGATCCCCGTGGCCTGGACATCGCGCTCTTCTCGGCAGGCGGCACCATGTCCACGGTGCAGGCCCCGCGTTTCGCCGCGGCTGGCGTCACCGTGATCGACAACTCATCTGCTTGGCGTAAGGACCCGGACGTGCCACTGGTGGTCGCCGAGGTGAACGGCGAGCAGGCGCAGAACCCGCCGAAAGGCATCATCGCCAACCCGAACTGCACGACGATGGCCGCGATGCCGGTGCTCAAACCGCTGCATGACGCCAAGGGTCTGCGTCGCCTGGTGATCTCCAGCTACCAGGCCGTCTCGGGCAGCGGCCTGGCTGGTGTCGCCGAACTCGCGACGCAGGTCCGCAAGGGGATTGACGGCGCCGAGGGGCTGGTCTTTGCCGGCGACGCCGTCGATCTCGGTGAGCCCGTCAAGTACGTCGCACCGATCGCGTTCAACGTGGTGGCGCAGGCTGGCGACTTTGTCGACGACGGTTCCGGTGAGACCGACGAGGATCAGAAGCTTCGGTTCGAATCGCGCAAGATTCTGGGTCTGCCCGACCTGCTGGTGAGCGGTACCTGTGTCCGCGTGCCGGTGTTCACCGGGCACTCGCTCTCGATCAACGCGGAGTTCGACGAGGCCATCACCCCGGCGCAGGCGCGCGCCATTCTGGCCGAAGCTGCCGGGGTGTCGGTGGTCGACGTGCCGACGCCGCTCGACGCGGCGGGCGGCGACGTCTCGCTGGTCGGCCGTATCCGGCAGGACGAGGGCGTGCCCGGCGGTCGCGGCCTCGCGCTCTTCGTGTCCGGCGATAACCTCCGCAAGGGTGCCGCTCTCAACACCATTC
>NZ_JBAQWU010000156.1:0-3017 GCF_049299075.1 Gordonia sp. (in: high G+C Gram-positive bacteria) | reverse complement strand
GCCGCGGGTGCGGCCGGGCCGGGCTTGACGACACCGGGCTTCGGTGCAGCCGACTTCGCAGCCGTAGGCTTCGCCGCTACGGGAGCGGGTGCCGCCGGTGCTTCAGGTTTCTTGGGTGCGGCCTTCGTGGCCGCTGACGCCGGGGCGCTATCGGCACCGCCGCCAGCTGATTTGAATGCTTCGCGCAGTCGACGGGCCACCGGGGCCTCCACGGTCGACGACGCAGATTTGACGAACTCGCCCTGTTCCTTCAGACGCTCCAGCAGTTCCTTGCTGGTGACGCCGAATTCCTTGGCTAGTTCGTGGACGCGGGCCTTGCCTGCCACTGCTCTCCTCACTTGGAGGTCGAGCGGGCTTCCGCTACGACCTCGGTTTGACTAACAACGTGCTCATCGTGACGACTTCACGGTGTGCTCATGTCTTCCACTCACCTGTCTGGCTCCCGGTGGAGCCCTCATGGCCGCCCCCGCCGAAAACCTCGGCGAAGTCGCTGCGCTGCACAGTCATCCCGCGCAGTCGGAGGGCCGGTCCGAATGCCTGTCGCCGCACCGCCGCAGTCACACAGGACTCCGCCGAATGCAGCCAGGCACCACGTCCCGGCAGGTTCTTCCGGTGGTCGATCATCAGCGTCGGCGTTCCGCTTCGGGAACCACATCCGCCTCGATCAGCCACCACCCGGACCAGCTCGGAACGTGTGCCGCGCTCTCGGCAGCCCACGCACATGCGGATCGGAGGTGTCGTCTCTGGAAGAACCACCGATCAGTCTAGCCCATTCCCGGGCGCGTCGGGACCACCGTCGGCCGGGGCCTCGTCCTCCGCGGCGGGACCGGGGTCGGCGTCGGACCGGATGTCGATCCGCCAGCCGGTCAGGCGCGCAGCTAGGCGGGCGTTCTGGCCTTCCTTACCGATCGCCAGCGACAGCTGATAGTCCGGTACGACGACCCGGGCGGCCTTGGTTTCGAGGTCGATGACTTCCACCGACACCACTTTGGCTGGCGAGAGTGCATGGCCGACGAACTCGGCAGGCTCGGCCGAATAGTCGATGATGTCGATCTTCTCGCCGCTCAGTTCGCTCATCACGTTGCGCACGCGTTGCCCCATCGGGCCGATGCATGCGCCTTTGGCGTTGAGCCCGGGGACCCCGGTGTGTACCGCGATCTTGGAGCGGTGGCCGGCTTCGCGCGCCACCGCGACGATCTCTACCTCACCGTTGAGAATCTCCGGAACCTCCAGTGCGAAGAGTTTGCGCACCAGATTCGGGTGGGTCCGCGACAAGGTGATCTGCGGTCCGCGCAGACCGCGCTGGACGCCCACGACGTAACACTTGACTCGGTCGCCGTGCGTCAGTTTGTCGCCGGGCATCTGCTCGGCCGGCGGGATTATGCCTTCGGCCACGTGGCCTTCGGTGCCCAGTTCGACCACAACCATGCCTTTGGCGTTGGCGCGCGCGTCGGCCTGCACGATGCCGCTGACGATCTCACCTTCGTGGGCGACCAGTGCGCCGAACTGCTTTTCGTTCTCCGCGTCACGCAACCGCTGCAAGATCACCTGGCGGGCGGTGGTGGCGGCGATGCGGCCGAAACCTTCGGGGGTGTCATCCCACTCATGGACGACCTCGCCCTCGGCGTCGCGCTCCTGCGCCAGCACTCGGACCTCGCCGGATTTACGGTTGATGTCCAGGCGCGCGTGCGGGGCGAAGCCCTCGGTATGCCGGTACGCGGTGAGCAGCGCGGTCTCGATCGCGGTGAAGACAGTTTCGGCCGGAATGTCCTTCTCGACCTCGATCAGCCGCAACGCGGCGATGTCGATGTGCATGGGGGTGACTCCTATTCGTTTGTCAGTATTGAATTCGGCCCGGTCGCGCTACTCCCGGCGCCACCATTCGTTTGTGCATATTCGGTTGTCGTTGGTCGGTGATCGCTTCAGCTGGCCGGCTCTCGCCGGCGCGCGATCTCCTCGTCGTCCAGACCGCAGCGGCGCAGCTCGGCGGGGCCTGGGCGGGTGAAGTCCACCTCGGTGACTGCGCGGGTGATGTCCGCAAGCGGCACCGCCACGGTGCTCATCCGGCCCTTGTCGTTATGCAGCAGGGTGACGGTGTCGTCGTCGACGTCGGCGACTCGACCCACCGTCTGCTCGCCGGTCGACTGGTCGCCACGCGTCACCGCGACTTTGCGACCGCGCGCCCGGCGCCAGTGGCGGGGCTGGGTCAACGGGGCGCCGATGCCCGGGGTGCTCACTTCGAGGTCGTAGACGTCGACATCGTCGAACAGGTCGGTCTCGTCGAAGGCATCGGAGAGGCTCCGGCTCACCGCGGCGATGTCATCGAGGCTGGCTCCTCCGTCGCGGTCGACGGTGATCCGCACATCCCGCCGCGCGCCCGAGCCGGACACTTCGACCCCTTCGAGGTCGTAACCGAGGCCGACGACCAACGGTTCGACCACGGCCTCGATCTGCCCGATCAACATCTCCGCCATGTCGCCTCCTTACGAATCTCTTGCCGACACAATCGACCTTCCATCCTAGGCGATGCGCGGGGCTGGCAGAATCGGGCGAGTGAGTCCCCAACCACCGCGCAGTGCCCCGTCCCGCCGGACCCTCTTTCGCGGCACCGCCGGACTCGGGTTAGTCCTCGCCGCCGGGCCGACTGTCACGGCATGCTCAACTGGCCCGTCGGAGCGGCAGCAGTCCGCGCAGGCTCTCGTTCCACTCCTGGTGTCCGCGCAGAACCAGCAGCGGCAGGCGCAGCAGCTCGCGCCGACCGAGACCGACTACACCAGGGCACTGGGCCAGGTGGCGACCGAACGCGGCGAGCACGCGCAGGCCCTGCTCGACGAGATCAACCGGCTGAACGCCTCCACCGCGAGCGATGTGCCGTCGGCAACCACTGTGAGGCCGCTGGACCTCGACGGGCTGCGCGCCGCCCTATCATCGGCTGCCACACAGGCGGCAGTCACCGCCGCCGAAGCCAGCGGTTTCCAGGCCGGGTTGCTGGCATCCATCAGCGCCTCGTGCACCAC
>NZ_JBAQWU010000155.1:0-15506 GCF_049299075.1 Gordonia sp. (in: high G+C Gram-positive bacteria) | reverse complement strand
GACGCAGTGACCGAAGACGATCGGGTGGCTGACCTTCATCATGGTCGCCTTGACGTGCAGGGAGAACATGACACCGGTGTCACGGGCGTCGTTGAGTTGGTCTTCGTAGAACTCCAGGAGCGCCTTCTTACTCATGTACATGCTGTCGATCACGTCGCCCGCGTCGAGCGGGACCGTCTTGTACAGGTGGACTTCGCCATCCGGCGTCACGACCTCCATGCGTGCATTGCACGCGTGGTCCAGAATCATCGACTTCTCGCCGGCGTAGAAATCGCCGTGCGTCATGTGCGCGACGTGGCTCTGGCTGGCCATCGACCACTTGCCCATGCTGTGCGGATTGGCCCGCGCGTACTCCTTGACGGCCTTCGGGGCACGACGATCCGAATTGCCTTCGCGCAGAACCGGATTCACCGCGCTACCCAGGCACGCCGAGTATCGGTCGCGAATCTCGATTTCCTCGGGGGTCGTCGGGTCGTGCGGGATGTCAGGGATGTCATATCCGTTGGCCTGCAACTCGGCGATCGCGGTGTTGAGCTGCGGAACCGACGCGCTGATATTGGGCAGCTTGATGATGTTGGTGTCCGGGAACTGCGTGAGACGACCGAGTTCGCCGAGGTTGTCGGGAACCTTCTGCTCATCGGTCAGCCGCTCGGGGAAGGCGGCGAGAATACGGGCGGCCACGGAGATGTCGCTGGTTTCGACATCAATCCCGGCAGCCTCGGCGAACGTCCGGACGACGGGGAGGAATGCCTCGGTCGCCAGTCGCGGAGCCTCATCGGTCAGCGTGTAGATAATCGTCTGGTTGTCGGAGGTCATGGGGTAATCGACTCTTTTCAGCTCGGTTCGGACTCCGTTCTTGTGGAACGGGAGTTGTCTCACTGTCGTCCATTGTCGCCCGGCGCGCGCCGTTGTGTGCAGCACCCTCGAGATTGCGAGGTGACCCACACCACCGTCGCCCACTGACCTGCGCTGCTAGCTCTAGGCAGCAGGCAGAGGCGCTATCCGGTGACGCGGGCGGCGTTAGCGGCGTCGACCGGCACGACGATGCCGGAGATGTGGGCGCTGGCCTCGGCCGCCAAGAAGGTGACCACCCGAGTGATCTCCTCGGCTTCGACCCACGGCACCGGCTGCGCGTGCAGCATGGTGAAGATCGGCGCGACGTCGTCGTCGGAGGGGTGCTCCAGATCGGGCCGCATCAGCGAGTAGAGGGCGTCGTTGTGGATCATCGGGGTGGAGACGTTGCCCGGGGCGACGGCGTTGACGGTGACGCCGGACTTGGCCAGGTCCAGGGCGGCGCTCTTGGTCAGCCCGATCACGCCCCATTTAGAAGCGGCGTAGCCGACGATGCCCGGTCCGCCCATGCGGCCCATCATCGAGGAGACCGTGACGATCCGCCCGTAACCGCGCTCGGCCATTCCCGGCGCTACCGCGGACACCGTGTGAAAGACGCCGGTGAGGTTGCTGGCGATCACCTCGTCCCAGGCTTGCGGGGTGAGTTCCTGAATCGACCCGGGCACCGAGACGCCGGCGTTGGCGACGGCGATGTCGATGCGCCCGAACTCGGCAGTCGCCCGGGCCACCAGCGCGTCGACCGCAGTGCGGTCCGCGGTGTCGAGCACCTCGGCGATGCAGCGCCGGCCGGTGTCGGCGACCAACTGTGCGGTCTCGGCCAGCTCATCGGCGGAAGCCAGCGGATAGTTGACCGTCGCGGGAGTGGCACACCGGTCGGCCAGGACGATGTCGGCCCCCTGCCGCGCAAACTCGAGCGCGTGCGCCCGGCCCTGACCGCGTGCGCCGCCGGTGATCAATGCGATACGTCCATCAAAGGTGCCCATACTGCTCTCCTAGAAATCGGTGCCGGGGATGCTTCCTCCACTCTAGGGAAGTCGCGGCGCCGCGCAGGGGGGACCGGGGCCAGGACGGGCCGATCGTGGTCAGGCTGGTTCGCGCAGGACCCCGAAGTGACGGGCGGCGCCCGATACACCGGGTAGTTCCTTGGCCTTGGACCAGCTGCGCATTGCGTCGGAGCTGTCCGAGTAGAGGTATCTACCGTCCCGATAGGAGTCCAGGTAGAGGCGCCAGTGGCCGTTGGGCAGCTGTACGACGGCCGGGCCCTCGACCAACGTGCCCCAGTCCCCCGCCGGTGCCGGGGTGTACGGCCCGATCAGCGCCGGGGCGGTGGCGTGCTCGATCACCTTCTTGGTCTCGTTTTTGACGAAGGCATGGAAGGTCGACCCGACCTTCACCACCGTCGTATCGATCCGGTCGGCGTTCAGCCCCTGCAAGGGAACCGGGTGCGTCCACCGGGTCAGCGATGGATCGGTGGCGGTCAGCAGGTACGGGACAAAACCACCCCCGGTCGACATCGACACGAGGAGGTGGACCCGTCCACCGTCGACGACGAACTCCGGCGCCCAGGCTTTGGTGGTGAACGGCGAGAGGGATGGCCCCCGTTTGAAGCCGGGTAGGCGATCGAGAACGGGGATGTCCGGGCCCGTGCCGTCACCGGTGCCGGGGAGCAGGGCGCAGCAGAACGGAACCTTGTGGTCGGTCACATGCTCCCAGGTGAGGCGGTCCGCGCTGCGAGCGATGCCGATGCTCGCCCCGTTGGCCGTGGTGTAGGCGATGTAGTAGTTGCCGTCGGTGTGCCGCAGGATGCTGGCATCCCGCACGAACCCCGCCGGCGGGCGGTAGGCCGCCGTGCGCAGCAGCCGATAGTCGGTGCCGTCCGACGATTCGTAGACGTCGAGGTCACGGGCACTGTCGTTACTGAAGGCGACCATCGTGTATCGCCACTGCGGCGCCGCCGCGGCGTGACCCGGAACGGCGTGGCCCGGAACGACCACCAGGCCGGCAATCACCAGGGCGAGCACCGTCAGGACCGGCCGCAGTTGTCGGCGAGCGAAGAAGACCATTCATCTAGTATCACCGGCCACACCAACATCAATGAAACCTCCGGCACCAGATTGAGGTCGGATCGTGACCCGGCGCCCCCACCGAGCACCCACCCCTCGCTCTCGCCCCCGCGATCGAGGGGGCGAGACCGAGATGAGCGGCGAGCGGATCGGCACTCGACCGCGACGTGCCGCGGTCGAGTCAGGCGCCGGGAACGACGCGGCGGATCCGGTCGTCGCCGTCAGCAGGTCTGCCGCGGCCGTCGGTGTTGTTGGTGAGTACCCAGAGTGAGCCGTCCGGGGCGACCGTGACATCGCGTAGCCGCCCGGCTCCGGTGAGGAGCTCGCGCGACGACGACAGGTCGGTGAGCGGGACGGCGCGCAGCCGTTCGCCGCGCAGATTCGCGATCCAGATCCGGTCGCCGGCCACTGCGATCCCGCTGGGACTGGCCGCGGCCGGCCCCCACTGCTGCACCGGGTCGGTGAAACGCGGATCCCCGCAATGCCGTCGACGAGCGGCCAGCCGTAGTTCGCCCCGGGGCGGATCACATTCAGCTCGTCCCAGGTGTTCTGGCCGAACTCGCTGGCGAACATCGTGCCGTCGGCCGCCCACTCCAGCCCCTGCGGATTGCGGTGGCCGTAGCTGTACACCGGCGATCCCGCGAAGGGATTGTCGTCGGGCACACTGCCGTCGGGATCGAGCCGCAAGATCTTGCCGCCCAGCGATTCCCGGTCTTGCGCGGATTCCCGATCGCCCGCATCACCGGTGGTGATGTACAGCTTGCCGTCTGGCCCGCAGGCGATCCGGCCGCCGTTGTGCACCGATGCCGCGGGCACGCCGTCGAGGATCGTCTCCGGCTCCCCCAGGCTCAACGATCCGGGCTGCCCGGTGAGGCGCCAGCACTCCCGCTGCCCAGCGTGCGGCGTCATGTCACCGACCTCCGAAATCCACCGTAGCCGGGAGCGCCGCGAGTGCCACCGGAGCGACGGGGTCACGCGAGCGGGACCTGGGTGAGGGTGCGCCGGGTGACAAAGCGCCGCGGCGCCCCGGTCAGCGGATCGGTGAATTCCAGTTCCCGGGCCAGCAGCTGGAGCGGCCGCGCATGGTCGTCGGGCGCCTCCGGCAGCAGGGCCGGATACCAGCGATCACCCAGGATCGGAATCGAGAGAGACGCCAGATGGACGCGCAGCTGATGCATCCGGCCGGTGTGCGGACGCAGCAGCGTGTGCAGCACCGCCTCGCCGGTCGCGCTGCGCCCGACCCCCAGGACATCCACGACCGTCTCCGCATTCGGCTCCGCCGCACCGTCCACGACCACCCGCAACTCGCCTTTGCGGGACTGGATGTGATTGCGGACGACGACCGGGGCCGGCTGGCCGCCCAGCGCGGGCGCCGCCGGGTCCCAGTCGCCGGGCAGCGCCGACACCGCCTCGTAGACCTTGGTGACCCGCCGCCGCTCAAAGAGCGACTGATAGGCGCCGCGTGTCTGCGGCCGGGCCGAGAACATCACCAGCCCGGCTGTCGGCCGGTCGAGCCGGTGGATCGGGATGAGGTCGGGGTTGGCCAGCCGGGTCCGCAGCCGCACCAGCGCGGACTCTTGCAGGTAGCGGCCGCCAGGCGTGGTCGGCAGGAAGTGCGGCTTGTCGATCACCACGAGGTCGTCGTCGCGATAGAGGATGTCCTCGGTGAACGGGATCGGTTCCTCGACGGGCAGATCGCGGTAGTACCAGATGAAGCGCTCGGCACCGAGGGGCACGGCCCGGCCGATCGCGCGACCGTCGGCCGCCACGATCTCGCCGTCGTCGAATCGGCGTCGCAGCTCTTCTGGGTGCAGATGGTCGAACCGTTCGACGACATAATCGGCGATCGTCGCCCACGGTCCACTCTCCGGCACCCGCAGCCGGGTCGGGCCGACCCCGTCGCGCACCGGCAGCGGTGGAATCATGGCCATGGGGTAAGCCTGCCATCGCGAGCCGCCCCCGACCAGTTCACCGCGACCGAAGGAGTCAAGATGACCACGGCGGTGGTCCTGTCCGGCGGCGCCAACCTGGGCGCCATCCAAGTGGGGATGCTCCGCGCGTTGGCCGAGCGCGGGGTCGTCCCGGACCTGTTGGTCGGGACGTCGGTCGGCGCGCTCAACGCGGCGGTGGTGGCCGAGGACGGGCTGACCATGTCGTCGGTGGAACGGCTCGCCGACATCTGGCGCTCACTGCGGGCCCGGGACGTCTTCCCGCCCGACCCGCTGCATCTGATCAGCGCCCTTCGCGGCCGCAGCCAGTCCCTGTTCACCGACACCGGACTGCGCCGCCTCATCGACGAGAGTCTCACCGTCGACGCACTCGAAGGCACCCGGATCCCGCTGATCGTGGTCACCACGGACATCTTGACGGGCCGCGAAGTCGATCTCGGCTGGGGACCGCTCACCGATGCGCTGCTGGCCAGCAGCGCGATCCCCGGCCTGTTCCCGCCGGTGCGATGGCGCGACCGCATGCTGGTCGACGGCGGCGTCGCCGACAACACCTCGCTGGCGCCGACGATCACCGCGGGCGCGGACACGGTGTACGTGCTGCCGACCGGGTACGCGTGCGCCCTGACCGAGCCACCGGGCGATGCGGCCTCGATGGCGCTGCACGGTACGACGCTGCTGATTCACAAGCGACTCATCCGCGAGATCGACGAGTACTCCGCGGCGGCCGACCTGATCGTCTTGCCGCCGCCGTGCCCGCTGGACGTGAGCCCCCGCGACTTCGGGCGGGCCGAGGAATTGATGGACCGGGCGTATCACGATGCGATCGCGGCTCTCGCGATCGACGGCGGCCGCCGCCGCCAGCCCTCCCGAATGATCGGTCTGCACACCCACGACGGGCAGGTCTAGCGCCGCCGCACAGGCACCGCCCGGTCAGTCGCCGGGCGCGACGATCGCCGCGACGAGCGCGCGGGCGTGGATCTGCACCGGGTCCAGACATGGCAGCGGCGAGACGACGTCGTCGAGCACCAGCGGGAGTTCGGTGCAGCCGAGAATCACCCGGTCCGCACCGGCGCCGCGCAGACGCCCGACGATGGCGATCAGGCCCGCGCGGGTGTCATCGGTGACGATCCCGTGCTCGAGTTCGTCGACGATCCGCTGCTGAATCCAGGTGATCTCGCCGGCGTCCGGCACCATCACCTGCAGCCCCGCGTCGCGCAGCGCCCCGGAGAAGAAGTCCTCGGTCATCGTGTACTCGGTCCCGAGTAGCGCCACCGTGCGGCCGCCGTCTGCGACGGCTGCGGCACAGGTCGCCTCGACGGCACTGATCAACGGGATCGGCGACGAGGCCCGGAGCCGGTCGAAGACGATGTGCGGGGTGAGGGCGGTGAGGGAGGCGACCTGTGCGCCGGCGCGGGCGAGCCGGTCGATGGCGGCGGTGAGATAGCCGGTGAGACCGTCGAAGTCGCGACGCGCGCAGTAGTCGAGCACGTCGAAGACGCTGAGTGATTCGATGGTCAGCATCGGCAGGCTCTGCGGTCCCGCGACCCGCTGCACGCCGTCGATGACCGCCTTGTAATAGAACACCGTCGACTCCGGTCCGGTACCGCCGACCAACCCCAGCTTCTGCATGCCGTCGTTCTCCTTGCGCCTCACGTCCACCGTAGACCCGGGCGGCTACAACTGCCGTTTAAGGCCGACGTGCTCGGTGCCGTAGCCGAGGCGGGCATAAAAGGCGCGGGCCCGGTCGCGCACTTCATCGGTGGTCACCTGCGCCAAGGTGGCCCCGTGGGCGCGGCCGTGCCGGTGCGCCCACTCGAGCATCGCGGTGCCCAGTCCACGGGACCGGTGATCGGCCGCCACCCGGAGACCCTCGATCTGCAGTCGGGTGGTGCCGCCGCGGGTCAGCCCGGGCAGCACGGTCAGATGCATCGTGCCCACCGCGCGGCGGTCGACGTCGCGCACCACCGCCAGAAAGCTCGATCGGTCCCGGGCGACGACGTCGAAGGCCGCCTCGTACGGGCCGAGCTCGCCGATCTCGCGGGCGGCGCCCACCTCGTCGTCGGCCAGCAGTGCGGCCAGGTCCCCGACGTCGGCGCGTTCGGCCCGCTCCACCCGGTAGGTTTGTCCGCCCACCTGCAGTTGCGCCCCGATCGACTGCCGCGCCGTCTCCCGCAGCAGCGCGACGAGCCGGTCGAGCCAGCCGCCGACATTCGTCCGCGCCTCCGGGGTATCGGGGTAGCGGCAACGCAGGTGCAGGCCGGTGCCGTCGAGAATGAACCACAGCATCACCCCGTCGGTCCGGATGGATGCGCCGACATACTGTGCGGCCAGTCCGATCGAATCCACCCGAACCGGCAGTCGCCGCAGGTCGAGCCACGAGATGGCGAACATGCCCGGCGCCTCGGGCATGCCACCCCACGGCGCCAGCACGTCGTGCAGTGGCCACGACCCCAGCTGCACGGCTTCCTTGACGGCGGCCGCCGCCGCCGCAGGTTCGGCATCGCCGGAGGAGATCACCGAGTTGGTGATGAACCAACCGACCGAGTCGTGCCACGACTGGTCGTACCGGCTATGCACCGGAAATACCGCCCGCAGCGGCGCGTCTGCCATCTCCAGTGTCACCGCGGTCATCGCACTGACGCCCAGCGACAGCGTCGAGACCCCGAGGGCGCGGGCGTGCGCCCCGAAGGCGGCGCTGTCGTCAACATCGAAGACATCGCGCACCTCGACGCGTTCGCAGTGCGCCTCGGGCGCCCCAAGCGGCAGCGGGAAGCGCGGCATCACCCCGCCGCTCTCGCTGATGATCTCCGCCCAGCGCGTCCGAACCGAGGCTGGGGCGTCGGGTCGCTCAGCGTATTGGCGGGTGTGCTCGGCGAACGGCAGGACTGGCGCCGGACTTGGGTGCCGGGAACGACACTCCTTGTCGCTCCGAGCACCAAAGTTCTCCAGGGCGCCGACGAGGTCGCGCAGAATCACCAGCATCGACCACATGTCGACGTGCGAATGATCGGCGGCGACCACCACGGTCGGTCCGGTCGCAGTCTCCAGGACGCACAACCGGTGGGCGGGGCGATTGAACGGCGAACAGGCGTCGTCGAGCACGGCCTGCAGCGTGTCGTTCTCCGCTTCGCCGGGGGCCACCGGATGCTCGACCCAGGCGCCCGGTCCGATGTCGACCGCGTGGAGAGTGAGCTCGTCGGCGCTGTCGAGCGAGAAGGCCGAACGGAGCGTACCGTGGCGAGCTATCACCGCCAGCCACGCCTGGGCGAGGGCCTCTCGCGGGACCGGATCGGCGAGCCGGAACGAGAGCGCCATCCACGATCCCGGTCGAGGACCGGCACTGACGTGGCGGTGTTGATCGAAGGAGATCGGCAGCGGGTCACCGTCCGCAGACACGGTGACGTCGTAGCCGTACAACCGGCCGAATGGGAGGCGCAAGTGCGCGACATTGGTGAGCCGCATGGCGGTAACGTAACGCGCCCGGATTACCGCAGTGTTTCCCCTGTTACGACTGAGGAGAGTCCACGATGACCGCCTTTTCCGTTGCGGGCGCCGACCTGGCCTGGGAGTTGAGCGATGAGGGTGGGGTGCCGGTGGTGCAGTTGCACGGCCTCACGTCCAGTCGGGCGCGCGACCGCGTCCTCGATTTAGACCTCGGGATCGGGCTCTCGGGCACCCGGTTGCTGCGGTACGACGCCCGCGGGCACGGCGAGTCGACGGGCCGCGCCGTTCCCGGGGACTACCGCTGGCCGCACCTGGCCGACGACCTCCTCGCCCTTCTCGACGCACAGTTCCCCGGCGAGCAGGTGTACGGCGTCGGCACCTCGATGGGCTGCGGCACCCTACTGCACGCTGCAACCAGGGCACCCGACCGCTTCACCGGACTGACCCTCTTACTGCCGCCCACCGCGTGGGAAACACGCAAAGCCCAGCGCCAGCACTACCGCACGACGGCCGATCTGATCGAGGCGCAGGGCCTGTCCGCCTTCCTGGAGCGCGCCGCCGAGGAACCCGCTCCCCCGGCCACCGTGGGACGACCGGCCACCCTGCCCGAGGTTCGGGCCGACCTGCTGCCGTCGCTGTTTCGCGGGGCGGGTGAGAGCGACCTACCCGATCCGGCCGAGATGGCGCGGGTCGAGGTGCCGGTGCGCATTCTCGCCTGGGTCGACGACCCGGCACATCCGATGTCGACGGCCCACGCACTGGCCGCAATGCTCCCGAATGCGACGCTCACCGTCGCGAGTTGCCCGAACGATGTCCGCGCGTGGCCCGCGGTGCTTCACGCCGACGTCATCGACCTCCCGCAGCGAGGTCGATGAGTTTACGCACCGAATTGAGGTTGCGTGCGGTGCCCGGCACGCCGAGCGCCCGGCCGATCGAGGCATCCTTCATCTGCGGGCGGCCCGCGCCGGTGGCATAGCGAATGTGCATTTCGCGACCGATCACCTCCCAGCAGTCGTCGCCGGTCGCGAAGGTGCGCGCGGTGGCAACGGCGTCGGCGGTGGGCTCGGCGGCCAGAAAGGTGACATACGAGAACTTCGGCTCGATCAGGTCGAAGGGATGCGCGGCGAGGGCGGCCTGCACCTCGCCGCGAGACCGGCTGATCACTTCTCGGAAGTAGCCGAACTCTTCCTGGACCGCGCGTTCCAGTCCGCGGTCGAAGGCCTGGGTGTCGTCGGGTGGCACGCACAGCATGTTCCCCGAGGCGATGTAGGTCGAGACGTCGGTGGCACCGAGGCCTTCGGCCAGTTCCCGCCAACGCGCCATCGGCAGCTTCGCCCCGCCGACATTCACCGCCCGCATCAGCACGATCCGCCGTTCATTCACGCCACCATTGTGCCCCGCCGGTCGGCGATTCGACTCGGCTACCGGCGGTCGGGCATGGTGGCGGCGTGAGGAATGCCGCGATGATCGCCGTGCTGGCACTGCTGTCGGCGATCGGGCCGCTGGCCATCGACATGTACCTACCGGCGTTTCCGGAGATGGCGACCGACCTGGGCACCTCGGCGTCGTCGATCCAGCTGACGCTCACCGCCGTCTTGTTCGGCCTGGCCTTCGGGCAGCTGGTCATCGGACCACTGTCGGACCGCACCGGTCGCCGGACCCCGCTGCTGGTCGGCACCGTGGCATGCCTGGCAGCCAGCGTCCTGTGTGCGCTCGCCCCCAGTGTCGAATTGCTGATCGTCGCCCGATTCCTCCAGGGATTCACCGGCGCGGCGGGCGTCGTCATCGCCCGCGCGGTGATCGCCGACCGCAGCACCGGATCGGAGGCCGCGCGGCTGTTCGCCATCATGATGGCAATCTCTTCGCTCGCACCGGTGCTGGCACCATTGCTGGGCGGGGGAATCCTGACTTTTGCCGACTGGCGCGCGGTGTTCTGGCTCCTGGCCGCGGTGAATGCGCTGATGTTCGCCGGGGTGCTGGCCTTCATTCCCGAGTCGCTGCCGCCGGAAAAGAGGCACGACGGCGGGTTTACCGAGCTGGCCCGCACCATGGGGTCGGTCCTGCGTAACCGCGTCTACCTCGGCTACGCGCTCACCATGGGCTTCACCTCGATGGTGCTGTTCGGCTACATCTCCGCCTCACCGTTTCTGGTCCAGGACATCATGGGCTTCTCCGCGGGGGCCTATGCGCTGACCTTCGCCCTGATCTCAGTGTGCATCGCCGTCGCGAGCGCAGCGTCGTCGCGGCTGGTCCGCCGCTTCACCCCGCACCAGGTCCTCGTCGCCGGGCTCGCCTGCCTGCTGACCGGCACGACGTTGCTGCTACTCATGGTGACCGTCGGCGGCGTCCCGACGTGGCCGACGATCGCGGTGTTGATGCTGACCGTCGGCAGTATCGGCCTGATCTTCGGCAATGCCGTCGCGCTCGGTATCGGCGAAGTCCGCCACGTGGCCGGCACCGGTTCGGCGGTGATCGGCGCCATGCAGTTCACCTTCGGTGCGCTCGCCTCTCCCCTCGTCGGTCTCGCCGGCGCCGAGACTGCGTGGCCGATGGGCGTCACCCTCTTCACCGCCGCGGTCCTCGCAGCGGTATCCCTGGCCGTGTTGACCCGACGACGCGGTCAGCCCCGAGCCGCCGCCTCGAGCGAGCCTGCCAGCCGTGGCTGATCCGCCGCACGTGCGGTGATCGAGTAGTCCCCGGTTTCGACCACCCCGGTTTCGACCACCCCGGTCTCGACCACTTCAGTCTCTTGCGGCCGGGCACGCCCGACGGCGAACACGGCGACCGCCGAGAAGGCGGCGCAGCCGAGCATGATCACGGCCATCGGAACGGCCGTGTCCTCCCCGCCGAGGCCCACCAGTGCGGCGACGGTTCCGGCGAGCACGAACTGCATGAGGCCCAGGACCGCCGAGGCCAACCCCACGACGCGCGGCGACACCGCCGCGAGGGTCAGAGCGCTCACATTGCCCAGCACCAGACCCAGCGGAGCGACCGCGACGAACAGCGCGACCAGAAGCGGCCCCGCACCGGCGCCCAGCAGCGCACACACCAGCACCGCGATTACCCCGAGACCGCTAACCGCCAATCCGGCGCCGGCCAGGCCGCGGAGCGAGTAGCGGGCGGAAAGTCGGGAAGAGACTGCGGTGGCGGCCACCATGCCGAGGGCGTTCACGGCGAAGCAGAGACCGTAGGTGATCTCACCGAACCCCAAGATCTCTTGGTAGACGAAGGGTGACGCCGAGATGTAGGCCATCAGGACACCCATCGCGAAGGCGAACCCGAGCACGCCGCCGATGTACGGAACGGTCAGCAACGAGCGCCAGGCGCCGGGTTGATGATCGGCCCGCCGCCGATCGCATTCGTCGCGCGGCAGCGATTCGCGAAGCACAGCGAGCGTCGAGATCAGGGCCAGCACGGCCAGCCCGACGAGGATCCACAGCAGGCCCCGCCAGCCGAGCGGCTCGGTCAGCAGCGCACCAAGCAGGGGCGCCAGGACGGGAGCAATTCCGGTCATCGCCATCATCACGTTCAGCGCCTTCGCCGCGCCGACGCCGCTGTGCCGGTCGAGGATCATCGCCCGGCCGATCACCATGCCAGCCGAGCCACCGATGCCCTGAATCAGACGAGCGATCACCAGTACGGCGACAGTGGGCGCCAGGGCGGCCACCACGCTGGCCACCACATATACGGCCAGGCCGATCACCAGTGGCTTCATTCGTCCGATGCGGTCAGACCAGGGCCCGAACAACACCTGTCCGATGCCGGCACCGATGAGGAAGGTGGTCAGCGACATCTGCACCCCCACCGCGGTCGTCTGCAAGTCGCCGGTCATCGCCGGGAAGGCTGCCAGGTACAGGTCAGTGCTCAACGGGGCGGCGGCGGCGAGCAGCCCGAGCGTGGCGGGGGCTATCGAAGCGGACGGCTGCGACATGGACTCCTCATTACGTGACGATGCGATTGTCGGACAATGCGCAGACGATATTTACTAATGGTTATATAACTATAACCACAAGGTAGGCTGGTGTCATGTCCGAAGCCCAGCATCGCGACCCACGGATCGCCGTCGCCGATTTGGCCCTGCGGGTGGCGCGACGGCTCGAGGCACGCAAATTCGCGGACCCGCTGATCGCCCCGTTGACGCCGCTCGAACGGCTCGTGATCCATTACGTCGACGGCCATCCGGGCACCTCGCTGGGCGAGCTTGCCGAGCACCTGACCCTGCAGACCTCCAACGCCAGCGCAGCCGTGCGGCGCCTCGTCGACCTCGGACTCGTCGAGCGCACGCACGATCAGCGCGACGGGCGGCGACTGCTGCTCTCCCCCACCCGCAAGGCGCACGCCACCCTGGCCCGCGTCCATGCCGAGTGGGGTCGGGCTATGGCCGGCGCCGACCTCGCCGCCGACGACGTGGCGACGGCCGTCCGGGTGCTGGCCGCATTGGACAACTGGCTCACGCCAGATTGAGTCCTGGCCACCGGCTCTCTGGTCGGTATCGTCGACCGCGACCGCTGCGCGCGTCGCCTTGCCCGCCAGAAGGAGCCCAGCTGACCGTGAGCCAGCCCGTCTTCGACGCCCACCTGCACATCATCGACCCGGCCCACCCGCTGGTGAAGAACAACGAATTCTTGCCAGACCCGTTCACGGTGGCCGACTACCGGGCCCGGATCGACGGACTCGGCATTGCGGGCGGCGCTGTCGTGTCCGGCTCATTCCAGGCCTTCGACCAGGGCTACCTCCTCGACGCGCTGCGGGCGCTCGGCCCCACCTATGTGGGCGTCACCCAGATCCCCAGAGACACGAGGGACCACCGCATTCGCGAGCTGGACGCGGCAGGCGTGCGCGCCGTGCGCTTCAACGTCGCCCGCGGCGGCTCGGCGGCCCTCGATGATCTCGAGCACCTAGCGCGCCGCGTCCATGACCTGGTCGACTGGCACGCCGAGCTATACCTCGACTCTCGCACCATCGACAACGACCTCGCACACCGCATTGCCGCGCTGCCGGCCGCCAGCATCGATCACCTCGGCATGCACGCCGATGGCCTGCCGAACCTCCTGCGCCTCGTCGAGCAGGGTGTGAAGGTGAAGGCCACTGGCTTCGGCCGCGTCGAACTCGACCCCGCAGCTGTGATCACGGCGATCATCGACGTCGACCCGAGCGCACTCATGGTCGGCACCGACCTGCCCTCCACTCGGGCCAAGCGCCCCTTCCAGGACGAGGACTTCGAGTGCATCGCCCGCGTGCTGGATGCCGAGCAGACCGCGGCCGTGTTCTGGGGTAACGCCGCCGCATTCTATCTTGGGTGTTGACGGGCGTCGGTTGAGCGGCGCGCTGCCCACGAGGAGGATCATGACACTGCCCGACGCGCGCACGGCACTGGCGGAGGCGTTCCTCAGCAAGGCGGCCGAGTGCTTCGCCTCGATGACGACGATCCTCACCACCCTCGGCGACGACCTCGCGAACGTCCGCCCCAACCTGCCCGATGCGAACAGCTGCTACGCCATCACCCATCACTGCATCGGCGTCGTCGACTATTGGGCCGGATCCTTCATTGCCGGGCACCGCATTCCGCGCGACCGCAGCACGGAGTTCACCGCGGTGGGCCCCGTCGCCGACCTCGTCGAACGCCTCGCGGCGCTACAGGAACGCCTGCCCGCCTGGGTAGATATCGCGGTCACCGACGGCGTCCGGGATCGCGACCTCGCCGACGGCGTCCGGGGCGGCACCACGCGCGTCGAGGTACTCGCGACCGCCACCGGCGAATGGGCGCTGCTGCACATCCTGCAGGACCTCGCCCAGCACGTCGGGCACATGGAGATCACCCGCGATCTGCTGCTGGCAGACGCCACCTGAAGCAGGTCTCGCCGCTCACCAGCGATTGTGGACGTGCTCGGCGAATCCAGTCAGTCCGCTGAACTCGATCCGCTGCATGCCGGTGTCAAAACTGCCCGACCAGGTGCCGAAGCACTGGTCGGTGGCCCCGGACAGGACCCCCAGATTGGTGCGGGACACTTTGTCGTGGAACGGGGTCAGCTTCGCCTCGAGCCCGCCGCCGGAGATCCGCCACGGTGCGAGGAAGTCGTCCGTGGCGTACCGCCACGACAGTTCCGCACCAATCTTGTGCAGCCGGCCGTCGATCACGATGCCGTTCTCGGTCATCCCCGTGCCGGCCGTCCACCGGCCGCCGACCTGCAGACCGATGACCCGGCCGTTGCTGCGACCGGATCCGGCACCCCAGTTCCAGGTGACGTCGTAGGGCCAGCGACCGCGCCCGTGATCGAGCACCGCCCACGACTGACCGGCCGGCAGCGAATGCACCGCGTCGCCTATCGTCACCGATCCCGCTGCCGGCAACGCGACGTCTTTGACCGTGCACTGGAACCGGGTGTCGCTCCACGGCACGACGACGGCGAGGCAGTCGTGGCCGGCGGGACGGCGCACCACGACATCGACAGACGCACCGGGAATCGACGCCTGCACTCGGGTCCCGTCCCCGGGCAGCGGAGTCAGATCGATCGACAAGTTCTTGGCTCGCGCCCGGGCCGGGCCGGCGGCGAGCGTGCCGGGGAGATCGACGCCACGCGGTGGAACGACGGTCGCGACCTCGCCGATCTCCTCGCCGGTAGCGCGATCGAAGACCCACACCTCGTGCACCGCCGCGTAGTCGATCGACGAGACCGTCACACCCACGATGTGCGTGGGTGTGATGAGATTCCAGTACTCCCAGCGCTTATTGCGCCCACGGCCGCGCCGGCCCCGTCCGATGCTGTCGGTGTCGACCAACGACGAACGGGCGAAACCGACCGCCGCCCGATTCAGCTTCCCGTCCGGCCGGGTGAGCGAGACCGGTGCAGTGAGTTCGCGCTCGGTGGTCCCCCACCCGCCGGAGCTGGTCTGTCCGTCGTCGATCATGCCGCCCAGCCTACGGCCGGGGAGAATGGACACCATGGACGATCTGCTCATCGCGCCCGGGCCCGGCGCCCCGCGGGGGCTGCGCATCCCGGCGGCCGAACTGACCGAGCAGTTCTCGCGCTCCTCCGGACCCGGCGGGCAGGGCGTCAATACCACCGATTCGCGCGTCCAACTCAGCCTCGATCTGGCCACGACAACGGCCCTCGACGGGGGGCAGCGCCGCCGGGCGCTGACGGCCCTGGGGCCGCGCCTGGACGGCACGGTCCTGACGATCACGGCGTCGCAGGAG
>NZ_JBAQWU010000154.1:0-6596 GCF_049299075.1 Gordonia sp. (in: high G+C Gram-positive bacteria) | reverse complement strand
GCAAGAAGATCATCGAAGAGGCCGGGGAAGTCTGGCTTGCCGCCGAGCATGAGTCCGATGACTCGCTCGCCGAGGAGATGAGTCAACTTCTTTACTGGCTGCAGGTCATGATGATCAAGCGTGGCCTGACGCCGCAAGACCTGTACCGCTTCCTGTGAACAGCCCCGATTCGAGAGAGAACCACGCCATGCTGCGCGTCGCCGTGCCCAATAAGGGCGCCCTGTCTGAAGCCGCCGCCGCCATCTTGACCGAGGCCGGCTACCGCAAACGCTCGGATCCCAAAGACTTGAGCGTGATCGACGTCGAGGGCGGCGTCGAATTCTATTTCCTGCGCCCGAAGGACGTGGCGATCTACGTCGCCGCCGGCCGTCTGGACGTGGGTATCACCGGCCGGGATCTGGCCGTCGACTCCGGCGCGGAGGTGATCGAGGAGGTCGCGCTCGGATTCGGCAGTTCTACCTTCCGCTATGCCGCACCTGCCGACGAGCAGTGGAGCGTTGCTGACCTGGAAGGGAAACGGATTGCCACGTCGTACCCAAACCTGGTGCGGCGCGATCTGGCCGAACGTCGCATCGACGCTGAAATTATCCGACTCGACGGCGCCGTCGAGATCTCCATCCAACTCGGCGTCGCCGATGCCATCGCCGACGTTGTCGGTTCGGGCCGGACGCTGCGGCTGCATGATCTGAAAGCCTTCGGTGAGTCACTGTGCGATTCCGAAGCAGTCCTCATCCGCACGGGCGCGCAGGCGTCCCCGTCGAAGGAGGCTGAGCGTTTCATCAAGCGAGTCCAGGGCGTCGTGTTCGGCCAGCAGTACGTGATGATCGACTACGACTGCCCCAAGGCGCTGCTTGATGATGCAGTTGCACTCACCCCGGGCCTGGAGTCGCCGACTATCGCGCCGATGGCCGACCCGGCGTGGCTCGCCGTGCGCGCTATGGTGCCACGCAAGCGGCACCAGCAGCTGATGGACGAGCTGTCCGACCTCGGTGCCCGCGCCATCTTGGCCTCCGATATCCGCTCCTGCCGCTTCTAGTGCGGCCACTCCTGGGCCTTTGCGGGAGGTGCGCACTTGGTCTTTGCAGTGCTGTTGGCACTTGTCGTTCCTTCACCTCTTGTCGCTCCCTGAGCTTGTCGAAGGGTCGAAGGGTCGTGGTGAGTGAGTGCGCGTGTTAGACCGAGCCGGCGGTCGGTTTTTCTGGCACTGCCCAGCTTGTGAGTTTTCTTGATAACAGCAAGCAGACGATTACCGAGCGGATCAGTGCGGGCGCGCTCATTGGTTGTCAGCTCTCCGATGGCCGGACCTGGGTGTATTCAACATGGTAGTTCGGAGAGAACCGTGAACTGATCGCGTATCTCGGCGAGGTCTGGAAGGTCCTCCGATCTACTGCCGACCCCTGGACAGCCGCGCCGTGGTTGCGTGCGCGCAACCAGCGGCCAAGTGCCACGATAGCGCCATGGCAGTAGAGCAGCTGCAAGCCGGACGGAGTGGGGCCTCGGTACTCGCGGAGGCCAAGGAGGAGGTGGCCCGGTGGGCGGCGCGAGCCGCGAGGAGATTGCCCTCCGACCGCCCGTCCGACCGTGACCTATCTGGCTGCCCTACCTTCACGGTCACGACGGTGAAGGCGCTCTTCCGAGCTCACCGCAACGGTCGGGAAGCGCGGGACTTCGGTTGTTCGGGTACTGGAAGATTCGGCTTTCGCGGCGAGCGCTGAACACGGCATTTCGCACTCGATTCGGCGCCAGATTCACCGTCGCCGATCCGCCGTGCAGCGTGACGGTGGTTCAGTGGGCCGACCCTACGAGGAAGTCGCCCTGACTCGGCGCCCGTCCTTAGTGGGGTCGAGCACCCGCTCCCGACCTGCAAGCGGTGCGCGCTGGCCGGCGATCGCTGGGGTGAGGATCGCGGCGGCGTTCCGGTCGGGACCCGGGGTGGCGCGCGGATCGCGGCGGCAGATGCGAGGTCGTTGTGCCAGTACGGACGTCATCGCGCGCAGGGATAGCGCGACATGCAGCCGAACAGGAGTGCTACCGCGTCGGGGCTCGGCCTTGACTACTCAGCGCACTCGTTGCGGAACGCGCAACGCAGGATCCATTCGTGCGCCGATCCGTAGCGGTCACCGACGACGCTGGCGTAGCTGCCTCGGCCATACTGGCATCTCGGCGCATATAGTTCGCTGTTCACCCCGACTTGTCGAGGTTCACCGTCGGCCCACACGACCTGCGGTCCGCCGCTGTCGCCGTGACACAGCGAGCGGCCCTCCCACGTGGATAGGATCCGGTCGCCATCATTGGTCCGCTCATTAATGCGGAAATCGGCGCGTCGAAGAACGCGCGCTGATTCAGGAACACCGGGCACCGCATTGCCGAAGCCAAAGGCGGTCACGTCCTGTCCGGGTTCCCACCGCGCCCGATCGTCAGGGGTGGAGAACCTGATCGGTGCCGAAGTCGCTGGCTCGGACAGCCGGAGCAAGGCGATATCCCGAAAACCCTGCTCCCGCTCACGTGATCCATCGAACTTATAGCGGGGGTGAACACGCACTGCCGAAATCTGGCGCTGTTCGCCGCCTTCGGAAGCGTCGAGCGTGCCGACTCGGACGGCCAGGGCTCGCTCGGGGTTGGTGACCTTCGGGATGCAATGTGCTGCGGTGAGAACCCACTCCCGATCGATGAGCGATCCGGTGCAAAGCAGGTCGGTAACGTGGACCGCGACGATCCAGGAGGGCGCAACGGGGCCCTTCACAATGTCGCCGTTGACAATCGCCGAGGCCTTTCCGGACGAGCTGGTTGCGAGGGCTGCCAATCCAACGGCGAGCACGATCGAGCGAAGCTTCACTGCAATTCCTCCGGTGTCAATGGCAGTCGGGCTGTCGGATGCGGATACTCAGTTGGTTCGTCGCGTCGATACGAAAGAATGTTACAGAAATGTCGGATTGCAGAGGATTGGCGTCAGCTGGTCGGGGAGAGCAGCACCGTCTGGGCGGAGCGCCCGAGGAAGCCGTCGGCGTCGTACAGGTCGCCCAACGTGGCCCCGTATCCGTCCGGCCCGGCGGCGAGCGTGGCGTCCAACCCAACCCACGGGCCGCGCGGTGCGCGGATCAAATGCACCGTCGTGTCAGTGTTCATCCACGACCATTCCGTCGTCGGTAGGTCGGAGCCGACGCCGTTGGCGACATCGATGACGGTGAACGCCGACGCAAGATCGCTGGTCTCCTCGCCGGCCACCAGGGGCAGTGTCGGGCGGATCCACAGTGCCGGGGTAGTGCCGGTGCGCCCGTCAAGCAGGCCGACCTCGATGGTGCCGATGAAGCCAAGCGTGCCCCAGGAAGTGGCGTTCTCGCCGGTGGTGGGGAAGCCCACGGTGGTCGCCAGGTCGCCGGGCGCCAGGGGCAGCGGCGGGTGCGGCGTGCGGGAGATCGACGAGCTGTCTCGCCGCAGTAGCCGCCAGGCGGTAGTCCGCCCGACGATGCGGAACGTGCCGTCGGGCTGCTGCTCGGAGAGTTCGGCGGCCACTTGACTGATCTGCCGACCGGGCCGTGGAATCCAGGTGCGGACCCGGCTCACGCCGTAGCCGATAGCGCCGAGGATCTCCATGGTCACCCGCGAGAATCCCAAGCCGTCGGGCGGTGTGGTCCCGCCGACGGCGTTCTCCATGGCCCGCACCAGCAGTCCGGTCGGTGGGCCGCCGTGCTGGATCGCCGCGGTCCACACGCTGGCGGTCGCTGCAGTGGGCTGGAAGTACTCGTACCCGGTGTCGGCGCCCTCAGGTGCGCACATCGGCAAATAGTATGCGGAGAACGTGTCGGCCATAGTCGTACCCTACGACACGAGCAAGCGGTCGCTTAGTTTCGCGTGTGACAAGCTGGATGGCGCAGCAATTCACCACGGTCATGCACGAAAGAATGGGGAACCAGCACAGATGGCGACCACCGGGCCCTTCGCCGAGGGCGATCGCGTACAGCTCACCGACGGTAAGGGGCGCAAGTTCACCGTCGTGCTGGAGGCAGGCAAACAGTTCCATACGCACCGCGGCGGCATCGAACACGACGACCTCATCGGCGCCCACGAGGGCACGGTGGTCGGTGCGACCAAAGGCACCGAGTACTTGGCCCTGCGACCACTGCTCACCGACTACGTGCTCTCCATGCCTCGCGGCGCGCAGGTGATCTACCCCAAGGACTCCGCGCAGATCGTCACCGAGGGCGACATCTTCCCGGGCGCGCGGGTGATCGAAGCCGGGGCAGGATCGGGCGCCCTGACCCTCTCGCTGCTGCGCGCGGTCGGCGATCGGGGCAGCGTGCTCAGCTACGAGATCCGCGAGGACCACGCCGAGTACGCGGTCCGCAATGTGGAGACGTTCCTCGGCTCGTCGCCGGAGAACTGGGAACTACGCGTCGCCGATCTCGCCGGCCACGATCCCGCCGAGCAGGCCGACCGGATCATTTTGGACATGGTGGCGCCGTGGGAGTGCCTGGAGACGGTCAAGGCGACGCTCCGCCCCGGCGGGGTGTTGACCGTCTATGTGGCGACGGTGACCCAACTCTCGCGGGTCGTCGAGGCACTGCGCGAGCAGCAGTGCTGGACCGAGCCGCGCGCCTGGGAATCGATGGTCCGCGACTGGAGTGCCGTGGGCCTGGCCGTCCGCCCCGAACACCGGATGCAGGGCCACACCGCGTTCCTGATCACCGCGCGCCGCTTGGCCGACGGAACCCAGACGCTGCGCGTCTCCCGCCGTCCGACCAAGGGTTAAGCTGAATTAGGCAAGACTTAACCCCCGAGGCAAGGAGTCGTTGCGCATGACTACGTCAGATCGTTCGTCCGAACGACCGGGAGTGATCCGGGCTACGCCCGCCGAACTCGCTGAGCGCATCGAAGCGCTGACGGCGCGTAACGAGAAGCTGCTGATCACCCTCAAAGAAGCGCGACAGCAGATGCTGCTGCTGCAAGAAGAGGTCGATCACCTCGGCCAACCGCCGAGCGGCTACGGCGTGCTGGTGAAGACCTACGACGACGCGACCGCCGATGTGTTCACCTCGGGCCGAAAGATGCGGCTCAACGTCTCGCCGAATATCGAGATGGAACAACTCGAGCGCGGTCAAATCTTGCGGTTGAATGAGGCCCTCAACGTCGTCGAGGCTCTGGCATACGAGGGTGTCGGCGAGATCGCCACCCTGCGTGAGGTGCTCGGCGACGGCGATCGTGCGCTGGTCGTCGGCCACACCGACGAAGAACGGGTCGTGCATCTGGCCGCTGGCATGCGGCACGTCGACGACGGCGGCACGAGTACCCGGAAGCTGCGTCCCGGCGATTCCCTGCTGGTCGACACCAAAGCTGGCTTTGCACTCGAACGCATTCCCAAGGCCGAGGTGGAAGACCTGGTGCTCGAAGAGGTTCCGGACGTCGACTACGAGGACATCGGCGGCCTGCGCAGGCAGATCGAGCAGATTCGCGACGCCGTCGAACTGCCGTTCCTGCATGCCGACCTGTTTCGCGACTACGATCTGCGTCCGCCCAAAGGGGTGCTGCTGTACGGCCCGCCCGGATGCGGTAAGACGCTCATCGCCAAGGCCGTCGCTAACTCGCTGGCCAGCAAGATCGCCGAGTCCCGCGGTGACGACGCGCGTGAGGCCAAGAGTTACTTCCTGAACATCAAGGGCCCGGAACTGCTGAACAAGTTCGTCGGCGAGACCGAGCGGCACATCCGGCTGATTTTCCAGCGCGCCCGCGAAAAGGCCTCCGAGGGCACCCCGGTGATCGTCTTCTTCGATGAGATGGACTCGATTTTCCGCACCCGTGGCTCGGGCGTCTCGTCGGACGTCGAAACCACCGTCGTGCCGCAGTTGCTGAGCGAGATCGACGGCGTGGAGGGCCTGGAAAATGTGATCGTGATCGGTGCCTCGAACCGTGAGGACATGATCGACCCCGCCATTCTGCGTCCCGGCCGCCTGGACGTGAAGATCAAAATCGAGCGCCCGGACGCCGAGTCGGCCGTTGACATCTTCTCCAAGTACCTGACCACGGGCCTGCCGCTGCACCAGGACGATCTAGCGGAGTTCGACGGCGACGGCGATGCCTGCGTGCAGGCGATGATCGAGCGGGTCGTCGAGCGGATGTACGAGGAGACCGACAACAACCGGTTCCTGGAAGTCACCTACGCCAACGGCGACAAAGAGATTATGTACTTCAAGGACTTCAATTCCGGCGCGATGATCCAGAATGTTGTCGATCGCGCCAAAAAGTATGCGATCAAAGAGCAACTGGAAACCGGCCGCGGCGGCCTGCGGATCGGACACTTTCTGGATTCGATTCTTGACGAGTTCGCCGAGAACGAGGATCTGCCGAACACCACGAACCCGGACGACTGGGCGCGGATCTCAGGAAAGAAGGGGGAGCGGATCGTGTACATCCGCACCTTGGTGAGCGGCAAGGGTTCCGGTGCTGCGCGGTCCATCGATACCGAATCGAACACCGGCCAATACCTGTGATCGGTGTCTCGCTCGTCGCGGGATAGACTCAGCGGTGATGAACTCGACCCAGCCGACTCCGTTACACATCCGTGTCGATTCCGGGCCGGTCCAGATCCTGACGAACTCACC
>NZ_JBAQWU010000153.1:0-1797 GCF_049299075.1 Gordonia sp. (in: high G+C Gram-positive bacteria) | reverse complement strand
GAACACGGTGCTCAGTTCGTGGTAGCCGTCGGCGCGCAGCGGCCCGACGCCCAAGTGCAGGTTGATCTTGGCCGGTACACGCGCCATGGCACCGCCGATCATCGCGCAGCTCCCGCTGCGGTTTCCGCGAGCCGGACGAAGTCGTCGACGCGCAGGCGTTCGCCGCGGATCTGCGGATCGATGTCGGCCGCCCGTAACAGTTCCTCGGCGACCGGCGGGCTTCCGGCCCAGCCCGACAGCGCCGAACGCATGGTCTTGCGACGCTGCGCGAAGGCCGCATCGATGACCGCGAACGTGGCGGCGCGATGGTCGGGGTCGGTGCCGAAGGGGTCGCGACGGTCGAGGCGCACCAGCCCGGACTCGATTTTGGGTTCCGGCCAGAAAACGCTGCGGCCAATGGCACCGGCCCGTTTGACGTCGCCGAAGTACCGCGCTTTGACGCTGGGCACCCCGTAGGTGCGGCTGCCTGGTCCGGCGGCCAGCCGGTCGGCGACCTCCGCCTGGACCATCACCAGCGCGGTGCGCAGCGTCGGAAAATTCGCCATCAAGTGCAGCAGCACGGGAACGGCGACGTTGTACGGCAGGTTTGCGACCAACGCGGTGGGTGCGGCGGGTAGGTCACTCGGCAGCACGCGCATCGCGTCACCGGTCACCACGTCGAATGTCTTACCCGGGGCGTATTCGGCGATGGTCTGCGGCAGCCGTCCGGCCAGCGTGCGATCGATCTCGACGGCGACGACTGCGCCAGCCTTCTCCAACAGTGCCAGCGTCAGCGAACCGAGTCCGGGGCCCACTTCCAACACGATGTCGTTGGCGTCGATCCCCGAGGTGGCGACGATGCGGCGCACAGTGTTCGCGTCGTGCACGAAGTTCTGACCGAGCTGTTTGGTCGGCCGTACGTCGAGTTCGGCGGCGAGGCCGCGGATCTCGGCAGGGCCGAGTAGACGCACGCCGGGGTTCTCAGTCACCCGGCCATTGTTCCAGGTGACGGTGGGCCGGGAAAAATCAGCTTAGGCCCAGACGCGAGGTGCATAGCGGCCACGCGCCCCAGCCCTGTCCTGCCTGCACCTTCTTGCCGACGGCGATCTGCTCTTCGCGGGTGGCCAGGTCGGCTCGCGGCGCATACTCGAGTCCACCGAAGGACTCCCAGGTGCCCTGCGTGAACTGAATGCCGCCGTAGAAGCCGTTGCCGGTGTTGATGTTCCAGTTGCCGGTCGACTCGCACAGGGCGATCTGATCCCAGACACCGACGGGCTCGAACGGCGCACCCGGCTTGGTACCGATGCGGACGGTGGCCGGCTTGGACGCCACGAGCACGTTCTCACTGACCTTCTCGCGCTTGGTCACGGCGCCGTTGACGGTGGTCACCTTATAGGTGACATCGGCTTTACCGGGGGTACCCGGCCGCACGACGACCTTGCGGCCGGAAATCAGCGTCGGATCTTTGGTGACGACCTCGGTGGGCTTCACTTTCTCCGAGACGGTGACCTGATCGTCGCGCACGCGGGTCACCGTGATGTTCATATTGGCCTGGACCGGGGTGTCGGCGGCCGGGACCACCGTGTCAGTGGCCGCCAGCGGGACGCCGGCGCGCTCGAAGAGCTCACCCACGGTGCGGGCGGCGATCACGGTGCGCTCAGTCTTGCCTCCGTCGGTGACGACGACGGACTTGGGCAGGGTGACGTCGACGTCACCGCCGGCCACCGGCACCGACTGGTCCATCGAAGTGGACGGCAGCGCGGCCGCCAGGCCCTGCTCGGCGAGGATCTCGCCGACGGAGTTCTTGTGGGTCTTGAC
>NZ_JBAQWU010000152.1:0-4863 GCF_049299075.1 Gordonia sp. (in: high G+C Gram-positive bacteria) | reverse complement strand
CCTCGATACCCGAGGGGTGGGTCGCCCTAAGATTCCGCTCAGTTTGGACCGTGATCGGTTCGCCGTCGCCGGCATTCACATCGGTGCTCGCCGGAGCGCGCTGGTGATCGCTGACCTCGGCGGCCGCACGCTCTACAGTCACGCCGTTCGCACCCAAGAATTGTCCGGGGTGAGCGCCGACGAAGCCGTCGGGCGACTGTGCGACCAACTCGCCGAACTTGCCGCACGGTTCTCCGGCCGCCACCTGCTGTGGGCCGGTGCCGCGCTGGGTGGATCGATCGACGAGGCCACCGGAGTGGTGGATCATCCGATCCTCCGCTGGCACGGCCAACCGTTGGGTCAGCGCCTCCATCAGGCGCTCGGTGTGCCGGTATCAGTCGCTGAACACGTCCAGGCGATGGCCGCGGCGGAACTCCTCTTGGGCGGCGAAGTGGTACCGCACGGCGCCGCGCTCTTCTTCTACGCGCGCGAAACCGTCGGCATGGCGATAATCGTCGACGACGAGGTGTACCAGCCGACGCGCGGCGCGGGTTCCATTGCGACGCTACCGGCCCGGCCCGGGCCACTAGATACCGAGCCGATCGCCCCGTTGCAGTCGGTGATCGGAACGGCGGCCCGCAAGGCCGCGGCGGCGCGACTCTGCTGCGGCGACGAGGCCTCGGTCCTCGACGATGCCCGGGCCCGGGTCCTCGGTGAAGCCGTCGCGACGATGCGCGACGTGATCAACCCGGACTCGGTGATCGTTGCTGGCGACGCGTTCGCGGCCCACCCAAGGGGATTGGAGCCCGTGCAGGCGGCCTTCGACGCGGTGAGCGCCACCGGATGGCCGCTGGAAATCGTCCCAACCAGATTCGGGGTCCACGTGCCGCAGACCGCACCGGTCGCCGTGGCGCTCGCGGCGGTCTACGCCGATCCGCTGGCGGTGGTGGGCGCGCAGTAACGGAATCAATCCGTGACCCGGTCGGCTTGCGTGGGCGCAAAACCTGTAGTTGAGTGGGACTATTGTGACTAAAGTTTCGCGTGTGACCATGGTCGTACTGGGTGCGAGCGCCGCAGTTCTACTGTCGGCGCCGGCACTGGCAGCGGCTAATTCGACCCCGACGGCGCTCGGCTCCGGATCACTCTCGGAGCTGTCGATCCCGGACCTGATCGCAGGTCTGCTGCCTGGCGTACCCTCGGCGCCGGATCGTGCCGCCGACGGTAAGACTCGCTGCACGGCGGTGATCCAGGTCGGCGACTCGACCTCGGTCAACGTCAACGATCCCGGGTTCGGCGACAACACCGCCACCGCTCGCCTCCAGTCCGTCGGTGTGCGGGACGTTACGGTGGATGCGCTGGGCAGCCGGGCGATAGTGGGCGGTCCCCGAACCGACGCCGAGCACGCAATTGCTGAGCTGGTCGGAGCAGGGAAGCGTGGCTGTTGGGTCATCGCGATGGGCGTCAACGACGCCGGTGCGATCTCGGGGGGCGGCGTCAGTGCGGATGAGCGAATTGACCGGGTCATGGCCAAGCTTGCCGGGCAACCGGTGTTGTGGCCGACGGTGGCGTCGTCGAACCCGGCGAACCCCGCGTTCGGGACAGCGTCGATGGGAGCGTTCAACGATGCGCTGCGTCGGGCGACCCAACGGTACCCGAACCTGGCGGTCTACGACTGGGCCGCGGCTGCGCATCCGGAGCTGTTTGCTGGCGACGGAATCCACTACACGGCGGCCGGCACACAGGCGCGTAACAAAGCCTTCGCCGCTGCCCTGGCGACCGCCTTCCCGACCGGGGCGGGCAACGCCACACCGGCGGTGCGCTGGGTCGTCGGCTGACTCCGGCGCTGACCTGCGCCCTGCAGGCGCGTCAGAGTGGACAGGTGATCGTCGGATCGCGCTGGCCAGTCACCGCTTGACGTAACCCGGACTCGACGGCGTCCACGTAAAGGTCGACGCCTTCGCCGGTCGGGTGGACGCCGTCGGCGGCCAGGAGCTCGGGATGTGCGGCTGCTGCCGAACACCACGGCGCCAGGAATACATTCGGGTAGCGCGGGGCGAAATCGAGCATCTGCCGAGCCGCTTGGGGAATCCCGTCTACGGGTCCGTACGGGAGCACCAAAACGATCTTCCGATCGCGGCCGATGGTCTGCACTATCCGTTCCAGCTGGCCGGGGAATGCCTGGCCGTTGGTGCCGAAGCCGAGAACCACGTACTCGCGGAGATCACCTTGCGCTTGAAGGGCGGCGATCACCGGCTCACCGCCGGTGTAATGTCGCGAAACCTCGCCGTCGATGAACATTCCGGGGAATCTCTGCATCAGTCCCTGGGACGATCCGAGCATCACTGAGTCGCCGATTCCGCTGATCTGGCTACCCGACGGGAGCTGGTCGGCCGGCCTCGTCGGTGCCGGAGGTGGTGCGGCATTGGCCTTCTTCTGCAATTCGGCGAGGGCCGCGAGCTGGGTCTCCAACTCGGATTGGGCCGGGCTGGTGCCTAGCGCCGAGCCTGCCAGGAGGACGGTGGTGACGGTCACGACAACAGCGAATGCCGGGCCGATCCGAGAGCCGCTTTCGCCGAGCTTGCTGAGCACGCCGCGCAAGCCCAAACGTCGGAACGGGGTCTCGATCCAGCGGTACGACAACTCGGACGCGAGCACGGTGATTACGGCGGCGATCGCCCCGATCTGCCAGCTCGGCAGGGTGGACGTGCCGCCCGGCCCCGCGGACCATTCGCGGACAAACACCACGACGGGCCAGTGCCAGAGATAGAGGCTGAACGATCGTTCACCGAGCCAACGCAGTGGCTTGCGGCGGAGCAGTAGGGGCACCGGACCGGTCTCGCGCACCGCGTTATCGATCACGACTGCCGTCAGTAGGCAGGCCATCAGCAGGCCGCCGCGGTAGGCGAACGACGAGGTGTCGGCGACCGTGAACAGGGCAGCGAGCAACCCGATGAAGGCGAGTGGGGCGAGCACCCAACCGAAGATCGAGGAGGCTTTGGGGCCAAATCTACTGGGCCAGGAGTCGGCCGCCTGCGGCGACGGCGCGGTGATCAGCAACGCGAGACCGACGCCGGTGAGCAGGCCGAAGACGTGGGTGTCGCTGCCGAAGTACACCCGACTTGGGTCCTCGCCGGGCTGGTACAGCACGCCCATGGCCACGGCGGAGGCCAGTCCGCCGATGACCGCGATGCTGAACGCGAAGCGCATCCGTGCGGGCATCGCCCTTCGCCGCACCACCCACATCAAGGCCACGAAGATCAGCGGCCAGATGACGTAGAACTGCTCCTCGATCGCAAGCGACCAGTAGTGCATGAAGATGCGTGGTGTGGTGTCGGCGAAGTAGCTCTGCGCCGAGCCGATCTGCACCCAGTTGTTGACGAACGCGGCCGAACTCCAGAACTGCGGCCAGAGCTTGACCGCGGTGTCCCCGCCGCTCAGACCGGCGGCCGCAGTGGAGACCAACAGGACCGTCAGCGCGGCAGGAACAATACGACGGATGCGGCGGGTCCAGAAACCGGACAGAGAGATGTGGTCGCGCGCTCCGTACTCGCGTACCAACAGTGCCGTGATGAGGAAGCCGGACAGCACAAAGAAGATGTCGACTCCGATGTATCCGCCGCGCAGGACGTTGCCGAAGAAGTGGTAGACGACGACGGCGAGGACCGCGATCCCGCGCAGACCGTCGAGCGCGGGGGCACGCCGGATTGCGCCGGGCCGCAAACGCGGAGCCCAGACCTGCGGGGCCGGTTGCTCGTTCGGGGCGTCCTCCGCGGTGATCTCCGCCTCGGGCTTGACGACGTCGACGGTGCCCGCCGGGACCATCCCGATGCCGATCGATTCGGGCGCCGGAGATTCGGGCGCCGGAGATTCGGGTTCGGGTTCGGCTGGCTCGGGTTCGGGTTCGGGTTCGGCTGGCTCGGCGGGTTCGGCCAGCGCTGGATCCTCGTATTGGACGATCATCGACAGGCCGTTCGGCGTATCGTCCGCGGCAGGCGTGGCGGTGGAGTCATTCTGCTCGCCCACGCGGGAGTCCTCGTCAGCCTGGGCTGGATCACCGGGGAAGTCGAGCTCCGTGCTGTCGTCCTCGGTGCCCCGATGCGTCTCGCTGACGGTCAACGGTTCTGGCGGCCAGCGGGGAGGCTGGGGTGGGGCGTTAGTTTCGGGGGGTGGTGCACGACGTACAGACTAGCAAATCTGGCGGAGTGTCCCCCAATCATGCGACATCCATCAAAAAGGTTCTGAACTGCAATAATGTCGAATTATTCAGGGGATTTGGTGCTGGCCCCGGTAAGCGACTACACACTCGAGGACTCGGGCAACTTCGTCGGTGCCGGGCACTCGGAACTCGGCGGCCGTGTCCCCGCCGCCGACCTTGATGCCGATATCGCGGCCACCCGCATCGCGGCGGCGCAGATGGGCGAAGGCCTTCTCGTCGGTGACGTCGTCGCCGAGGTACAGGACTGCGTCTGCCCGGAAGGAATCGCGGAGGCGGTCTAGAGCAAGTCCCTTGCTGGTTTCGATCACCGCGAGCTCGATGACAGCTTTGCCTGCGGTCGCATGAACGCCGAGCCAGCCTGCCGGGCCGGACTCGGCCAGCGCGATGGCGGCCGCAGCATCGTCGGCAGCCGCATTGCGCACGTGAAGGGTGGTGCTCGCAGGCTTGGTCTCGACGCTGGTGCCGGGGAATTGTGCTGCGATGGAACCGAACTCGGCAATGATTTGGTCTAGCAAAGCCTGCTGGACATCGGTCAGTGGCTGGTCGAAACCGGTTTCGAACTCTGCCCCGTGACTTCCGATCAACACGATCGGCGCTCCCGCTCCGGACATGCTGGCCAGGTCATCGCGAGCCCGTCCGGACACCAGGGCGGTCAGTGTCTTGGGCAG
>NZ_JBAQWU010000151.1:0-3569 GCF_049299075.1 Gordonia sp. (in: high G+C Gram-positive bacteria) | reverse complement strand
GCGGCCCCGGCCCAGAGTGCCAGCGCGATGCCGTCGCCGGTCGCGCCCGCCGGATTAGTGGTCGCCGCGTACAGGTGGCCTAGTCCGCCGGTCGCGAGCAGCACGGTCGGCGCCCACACGACACCGTCGCCCTCCTCGTCGCGGTAGACGACGCCGCTCGCCGCACCCGTCGGCCCCACGATGACCTCGGTGGCGCGCGCTTGGTCGAGCACGACGACGTCGACCGCGGCCAGCGCAGCTCCAAGCGCCGCCTGCACCTGTGCGCCCGTCGCATCACCTCCGGCGTGAATGATCCTGCGTACCGAATGCCCGCCCTCGCGGGTGCGCAGGAACCGTCCGTCGCGGCCGGTGTCGAAATGCGCCCCCCACTCCACCAGCTGCCGCACGGCCGACCAGCCGTCGGCAACGATCTCCTCGGTCGGTCGCGGTTCTGTCAGCCCCGCTCCGGCAAGGAGCGTGTCCGAAACATGCAGTGCCACACTGTCTTCCGGGTTGTCTGGTTCAACGACGGCGATGCCGCCCTGCGCGTAGAACGTCGACGTCGACTGCTCCGCCTGCTCGGGCACCCAGGCGCGGCCTTTGTTGAGCACCACCACCCGCAGCCCAGCCGCCGCGGCGGTGAGCGCCGCCGTCAGCCCGGCCACACCCGCGCCGACCACCACTGCATCAACCCGCATTTCTGCGCCCATCGCGATCTCACCTGCCTTCGCCTGCACTCCGGCGCCCGAATCAGACGTCGCACATCAACGGTTATCGACCGTTAATCGAAAACCTCCTTGGACAGCGTACGCCGATACCACCGTCGCGTGAATAGCCCCATCCGCGACTACAATGCATAACGGTGATGACCGAAAAGCCTGTTGACGACGTCGTCCGGGATCAACTGCCCGTCGTTTCGGCCGCCGCCGAGGCCGCTCGGTTCGGCACCGCCGCCTCCCATGTCGCTGCCGGCGCCGGACGTTTCCTGGTCGGCACAGCCAAGGACCTGCGCCACGGAAAGCTCCCCGGCAAGTCCGACGTCGCCCGCGAACTCCGGGTGACCTTCGAGCACCTCGGCCCCACCTACGTGAAGCTGGGTCAGCTAATCGCCTCGAGCCCAGGCGTCTTCTCCCCGGAGCTCTCCAATGAGTTCGAGTCACTCCTTGACCACGTACGCCCGGCCGACGCTGACGAAATCCACCGCATCATCGAGGCCGAACTCGGGCAGCCGGCCCGCGAGGTCTTCGCGACCTTCGACGACGAACCCATCGCTTCAGCGTCCATCGCGCAGGTCCACACCGCCACCCTCATCGGCGGCCAAGAGGTCGTCGTGAAGGTGCAGCGTCCCGGGATCGCCCGCCGCCTCGCCCCCGACGTCGCCCTCCTGGAACGGGTCGCTGGGCTGGTGGAACTCTCCGAGTACGGCCGAATGCTCAGCGCCCGGCACGTCGTCGAAGACTTTGCCGACGGACTGAACGCCGAACTCGATTTCCGCAATGAAGCCGCCACCATGGAGGAGTGGTTCGAATGCCTGCAGCCCGGACCCTTTGGTGACCGAGTGCGGGTGCCGAAGGTCTACCACGACCTCACCACCCCCAAAGTGATGACAATGGAGCGGATCTATGCGACCCGCATCGACGATGTGAAAGCGGTACGCGCCGCCGGACACGACGGCCAAGCACTGTGCCGCAACCTGCTGCTCTCGCTCCTCGACTCGGCGTTCCACGGCGGCTTGTTCCACGGCGACCTGCACGCGGGCAACGTCCTGGTCGACGAGGAAGGCAAGCTGGTCCTACTCGACTTCGGCATCGCCGGCCGATTCGATGCCCGCACCCGCCGGATCCTGCGTCAACTGGTCGTCGATCTGATCGTCAAACAGGACTACGACTCGGCTGGCCGCGCCATCTTCTTACTCGGCGCCGTGCACAAGCCGGGGTCGACGGTCCAGGGCGGCGAGGATCTCAAGAAGGTGACGCAGCCGCTGTCGACCACCGAGATGGCGTCGATGAGCTACACCGACCTGGGCCGCCAACTGGCCGCCGTCGCCAAGGCGCACGACGCGCGGCTCCCCCGCGAGCTTGTACTGGTGGGCAAACAATTGCTGTACGTGGAGAAGTACATGAAACTGCTAGCGCCGCGCTGGAAGGCCATCTCCGACCGGGAGATCTACGGCTATATGGCCGGGATCATGAAAGAAGCCGAACGCGATCGGCGCGCCGATCGGTCGGCAAAGAATCAGCAATAAGTACCGGCCTAATAGTCCGTTTACCGGGTCAACCTAATAGGGTATTACCCAAGCGTCGTCCGGACGGATGACCCCTGCAACCCTGGAGCCCCCTCTATGAGACGCGTCCTACCGCCGCTTCTGGCGTTCCTCAGCATCTTGTTCATCGCCGCGGCGATCACCATTCCGACCTACCTGGTCCCCAAACTGAAGGTCGTCCCGCTCGATCTGGACATCACCTCGGATGCGACTAGCGTGAGCGGAACCGGCGACACGGCGAGCCGCTTCCCCGCGCTGATCTTCGACCGCTGCTCAGTTTCCAAGGACAAGGCCGCACAGCTGAAGGTGAACCTGAAGCAGCAGCGCCGCTCGCTGATCGTCGATCCGTCCGATGCGAACCAGGCCACCCTGCAGGCCGCACAGACCGTGCTGATCGAGCGCATCGAAGGTCCCGACGGCGCCGAGATCACGCCGACCGTCGCCGCCATCGGCGAGCCCCGGAAGTGCGATGACGGCCTGTTGACCGCGAACATCGACCGCGTCTCAGTCGACCGCAAGTCATCTGCGCCGAACGGTGTCGTCAGCTCGCTGCAGTTGGAAGGCGACCCGGCCGGTGTGCCGGTGGCTGACGTCTCAGTGCACCTTGCCGACCGCAAGGGCTTCCAGTACAAGTTCGGCTTCGACGTCCAGAAGCAGGACTACTACTACTACGATCTGAACACCCGCCAAGACACGGTCACCAGCTTCGTCGAGGAGACGACCGTCAACGGTCTGACCGCGTACCACTTCCGGACTGAGGTCCCCGAGACTGATATCTCGGAGCTCCCGAACCCGCAGGGCGAGGCCCCGCTGGGCACCATCCTGAATATGCCGGCCAAGTGGTGGGGCATCACCGGCCGCGGTGTCGCACCCAATGACCTCATCACCATGCACCGCCACGCTTCGGCCGTACGGCACGTATACGTCGAACCGGTCACCGGCACCATCGTTGACGGCTACGAGGAACAGCGTCAGTACTTCAAGAGCCCCGACAATCCGGCCGACATCCCGGCCGCCGTCGCCGAGTTCCGCATGGACGCACTGAACGCCAACTTCCAGTGGGCCCCGTCGACCGTCGAGGCGCAGGTCGATCGCGCCACCGAGTACGTCAGCCTGCTGCGCTGGGGCGGCACCATCGTGCCGATCATCCTCGGTGTACTTGGCGCATTGCTCCTGGCCCTCTGGGCGTGGCTGACCTTCCGCGGCCGCGACGACAATGACCCGGCCGACGACGACGGTCCGATCGACGACGATCACACCACCGCGTACGCGAGCGAACCAGACCCGGAGTTTGCCGTCGTTGACGAGACCACCGAGTGGGCGGGCG
>NZ_JBAQWU010000150.1:0-7479 GCF_049299075.1 Gordonia sp. (in: high G+C Gram-positive bacteria) | reverse complement strand
ATACCCCGGCCTGCGGTGCCCGTCGGGTGGCCGTGGCGGCCTCCGCGGCGGTCCGGCGGCGCTGGGCACCGAGCCTGCGGTCGCGGTACGAGACGTCCGCGTCGATGGCCGCTGTGTCCACGACTTCTGTCGCCGACTCCGCCGTCTCGATAGTCTCGGTGACTGAAGCGTCAGGCCCGGAATCAACCGTGTCGGGAGCAACCGTGTCGGGAGCTTCCGGGTCCGGCTGCGCAGCGTCGGCAACCAGCATTTCGTCAGTTTCGCTTGATTCCCCGAGTACCGACGTCTGGCTGAACTCCGTGGCAGCACTCGTCCGCGCGGGCCGCTTGGGCTTGCGGCGTAGGGGACTACTTTTGACGACGACGGGGTCGGTCTTCTCGGAATTGTCGTCGGGGTTCAGGACTCCACCGTCTTCGTGATCAGCTCGTACCATTGCGTCTTCTTGCTCTCCGGCCGCTCACCCAGACCGGCGTTGTAGGTGTTGCCATCGGGGCCGATGAATTCGCCACTCACTGGATCGTAGGTGGTCGAGTACGTGGCCGGCGACGGGTCATGGGCGGCCGGATCGGCCGGTACTACGTACCCGGCTGGCTGTTTGGGCAAACCGGTTCCTGGCAGCCCGTTCGGGAACGCCACGTTGTCCCGCTCCGACGGCTGGAAGCCGGTGACACATTCGGCCGGCGTCGGTGCACGACGCCCCGGGTACTCAACGCACGGGAAGTTGCGGGCACCGCGGACGGCCGCCTGGGCGTTCTGCGGGAGACGGCATAGCGAGCCCGGCGGAACCTGCTGCGGCGTCTGCGCATCCGGGAAACGCCACTGTTCGGGCGGCATAAAGCCAACCGTGCAGGTGGGCGGATCCTGGAAGCCGAGCGTGAAGTTCACGTTCGCGCCGTATAAATTGCTGCCACTGTTGATAGCTGTGATCAGGGCCGCCAATACCCGTGGATACAGCACGATGGTCTGCTGCAGATTAGGCAGGTACACCGCCATCGTCCGCGCGTTCACGCTGAGGTTGGCGACGGCCTGCGGGAAGGTCTGGCTGACATCGTTGAAGAAGCTTTGCGCCGACGCCGCCGTACCCGGCCCCTTCTCCAGCACCCCGGTGATATTGCCGCGGTGCGCACGCAGTTGGTCGGTCACGACGGTGAGATCTGCGGTCCAGGCCCGAATATCGTCTGCCGTCCGATTCTGAGTTGCCAGAATCGGACCGGCCTCATCGACGAGGTTCGTCACCGAGTCGATGTTTTGGTCGAGTTGCCCGACGAACAAGATCATCGAGTCCAGGAGCCGCTGCAGCGCGGGCCCGGTGCCGTTAAAGGCCAGGAATGCCTCGTCCATCACCTGCCGCAACTGGGTGTCGTTGACGGCGGTCAGCAGCGCATCAGCCTGACTGAGCATCGACGAGATCTCGACCGGCAACTCGCTGACCGTGACGGTGGATCCGTTGCGTAATTGCTCACCGCCGGCGGCCTGGTTCGGCGTGAAGTCGACAAACTGCTCGCCGATCGCCGATACGCTCCGCACCGTCGCCGTCGAATCCTTCGGGATATCGGCCGACGAATTGATCGTCAGTTCCGCATTGACCCCGTCGGAGGTCAGCCACACACCACTTACCTTGCCGACGTTCACCCCACGGAAGCTGACGTTGGCGTTCTTGTATAGACCACCGGTCGAGGGCATCTGCAGGGTGACGTGGTAGCTGCCCACGCCCAGCATCTGCGGAATCCGGATGTAGAACACAGCCATCGCCGTGATCGCGATGACGGTAATCACCGCGAAGATCAGCAGCTGTCCGCGGACGAAACTTGTGATCCGCATCAGTTTCCTCCCGGCTTCTTGCTGGTGGTCGGCTTCTTACTGGTGGTCGGCTTCTTACTGGTCGCTGGCGGCTTCTGGCTGGCAGCTGGTGGCTGCTGACCCGGGAGCCCCTGCAGGAATGGTGCGAGCAGCGGGTCGCCACTGGTGCGCGCATTGCCTGCGGCCGCACCAAGCAGCCCTTCCGGTCCGGTCAGTCCGAGCGAGGACATCATCGTCTGATTGAGCCGGTCGAAGGTCAAATCCAACACCAGATCCGAGTTCACATAGTCGCCTTTGACGACCGTCCCAACGGATTCTTGCAAGAACGGGAACGTGAGCAGAATGCGGAGCGAATTGGTCAGGGCCGGCCCGGTATTGGCCAGCTGGGCCAGCAGCGCCCGCATATTGGGTGCAATCACTTTGAGATCGTCGGTGTTGCGCCGCAGCACCTCGTTGGCGGTGGCCGATAGGTCACCCACCTTGCCCAACGCCGTCACCAGATTCTGCTGTTCGTCGACCAGCAGTTGCAGGATCTGCGGCGCCGAGGCGAGCGCCCGTTGCACCGTCGCCGCTTGTGCGTTGATCGTCGCGGTCAACCGGTCCAAACCTTCGGTGGCAGCGATGATGTTGCCGGTCTGCTTGTCCAGATCGACCACCAACGTCGTCATCCGAGGAATCAGCGACGCCAAATCAGTGCCTCGGCCACCGAATGCCTGGCTGAGCTCGTCGACGATCTCGCCCATCTGCGAGAGCCCACCGCCGTTGAGGACTACTGACAGCGAACTGAGCACTTGCTCGGTGGTCGGGTACCGGCACGGATCGATCGTCTGCGCGGAGTTAATGTCCGGGACCGGTTTGCCCTGCGGCTGCGCCAGATTGCCAGGTTCCGGGCAGTTCGGCAGCGCCAGCGTTCCCCCGGGCTGCAGGTAGCGTCCCGTTGGCTTCTCCGGCGGCACGATCGCCAGGTGCGACGAGCCGAGCACGCTGGTTAAACCGACCATGGCATAGGAGCCTTCGGGAACCTTGACGTCCCGATCAAGCCGGATCGTCACCTTTGCGGCCCAGTCATCCACCACGAGGTCGCCGATGCTGCCGACCGTAGTGTCGTACATCATCACTCGCGCATTGCGGACCAGACCTGCCGCCGACGGCATTCGGGCTGTGATCTGGTAGGCGCCCTCGCCAGTGCCCTGGGCGCCGATTGCCGCGACCTGCGACACTACATCTCCGCCGCAGGCGGTAAGCGGCAGAATCAACGTCGCCGCCGCGCTCAGCGCGACGATAGTCCGGACGATCCGGGGAGCCATCAGTTACCCCCGAACGGTAGGAGCAGGTCGAGCATAGGATCGCGCGGGGTCGGCTTGGTGCTGGCGACGTCGCGTTCGCGGACACCTGCCTGGGCACGCTGCTTCACACTCTGGTTCTGGTATGTGATCTGGTTCTGCGTCGCGGTGCGGCCGACCAGCGGATTGGCCAGGAACGGCGGGAAGTTCATCCCGATGCCCGAGATGACCGGGGCCAGCAGGTCCACGCACTTCTCGATGTCCTTGTCGGTGTCCATCGGGCGCTGCGTGGAGGCCATCGATCCGCAAATCAGCGTGATCAGGTTATTGCCCATACCCAGACCGAAGACGCCATCGAGCGAACCGGTCAGCGGGTTATAGATGTTGAAGAAGTTGGCAAGCTGATTGGGCGCCGAGTGCAGCAGCCCGCGCAGCCCATCGTCGTTGCGCTTGAGGGTGTCTGTGAAGGGCACCATCTTTTCGAGGGTGCTCGCCATCGCGGTGGCATTGGTGTCGAGGAACCCCTGCAACTCACCGAGCGCCTCGTCGAGGTTCTCCAGCGCATTCCCCAATTCCTGGTCGCTTTCGGCGAGGATGCTGCTGACCGAAGCCATCCGCCCGTTGAACTGCACCAGTTGCTGGTGATTCTGGGAGAGCAGACCGGTGAGCTTCTGCAGGCTGCGGACGGTGCTGAAAACATCGTCGCGATTCTCCGCCAGGGTGCCGAGCACCACCGACATCTCGGTGATCGATCGGCCCATCGCGGCGCCATTGCCATCCAGATTCTCCGCCAGCACGTCGATCGTCTTGGACGCCGTCCCCGGATCAACCAGTCCCGAACCTTCGGACTGCGGACCGAGCGCCGCGCTCAGCTCGTCGAGCTGGCGCTTCACATCATCCCACTCCATCGGAACGGCAGTGCGCTCCATCGGAATATCGGTGTTGGCCGCGGACATCTGAGGCCCCGAAGTGTACGACGGGGTGAGCTGAATGAACCGTCCGGACACCAACGATTGCGCGACGATCACCGCGCGCGCGTCCGTCGGAATCGGCACATCGGAATCAATGCGCATAACGACGCGAACGTCACCCTGGCGCGGCTCGATAGTGGCAACCTTGCCAATCCGAACACCGACGACCTTCACCGGGTCGCCCGGATAGACGCCGTTGACCGACGGGAAGTAGGCAGTCACCGTCCTGGTGGTCGCCTTCTGATAGACGAACCAGCCGAGCATGGCGATCAACGCCGCCACGAGCACGACGGCGATCAGCGCGATGACCCGCTGAGTGAAGGTGAGCCGGGAGGCCCTAGCCGAGAGGCTCATGTCATCGACCTCCGGTCGTGGCGGTCGGCGGCGTGCTGGTGCGCGGCTGCGGTGGCCGGTTGGTTGGCGTCGGACGCGTCACATCCGGAGCTCCGCGATCGGGCGCCTGCGACCAGTTGCCGGAAACAAACGGTGCGCCCGAGTACTTGATGAAGTATTCGGCGGCCTCGGGGTACTTCTGCGAAAGCACCCGCATGAACGACCCCATGTAATCGCCGAAAGTCGGCAAACCCACCAGCGACGAGAAGTAAGGTCCGGAACTGACCGCCTCACCGAGGATGTTGGCGTACGGGCCGAGGTTGTCGATCGCCTCGGTGAAGTTGTCCGCGTTGTCATTCAAGATGTCGAGCACCTGATTGAAGGTGTTCAGGACCGGTGTCAGCTGGGCATTGTTGTCGTTCACAAAGCCGGTCAACTGCGCGCTCACCTCGGCGGTTCCGGTGATGAGTTGCCCGATGGCGGCGCGACGCATCTGGAGCTCACCGAGTAACGCATTGGCATCGAGCAGCATTTGCTGCATCTGACCAGCGCGTTGACCAATGATGTCGGTGACCCCCTTGGCGCGGCCGAGCAGATCGTTGAGCGCGTTGTCGCGGCCGGCGATCGCGGCGGAGAGCCTGCCAACTCCGTCTACCGCGCCACGCATCTCCGCCGGTGTATCGGCGAAGGCGGTGTTGAGCGCCTGCAGCGCAGTGTTCAACTCATCGGTGTCGGTGGCGGTCAGGGTGGAGACCGAATCCTCGAGCGCATCCGATAGCGAATACGGCGCGGTAGTTGCGTCGATGCCGATCGTGCCGCCTGGACGCAGCCGCTGATCGCCCAGCGGCATGATGGTCAGATTGCGGCGGCCCAGGACGGTCTCGGTCTTGATGGCCGCGCGGCTGCGGTCGCCGATCACCACCGTGTCGTTGAGCCGGAAACGCACGAGCGCCTGCATTCCGCCGGGCGTCTGCGCCAGCGTGATGGTGCCGACAGTGCCGACGTTCACTCCGGCGACGATTACCGAGTCTCCGGTGTTCAGCCCGCCAGCATCGGCGAAATAGGCGTCGTAGCCACTGACCTGACTCAGGTACGGCAACTTGTCCATCATCAGCGCGACCAGCACCACCATCGTGGTCAGCAGCGCACCGATCACACCCATCGAGACACGCGAACGCCCCTCGCGGCGCAAGCGCGTCGGGGTGGCTTCGGCAGCCGCTGCCCCCTCGCTCGGGTTCAGTTCGGTCGGGGTCACTTCGGTCAGGGTTGAGTCACTGTTCGTCACGCGCTACACCGCCCGCTGGCCTTGGTCTTATCGCCCATCGCATCGATGGCGGTGAAGTAGTACTGCGAATTCCCTGGGCCGGGCAGCAGCAGCCGGATGCGGCAGAAGTAGATCTGCAGCCAGGCACCGTAGCTGCCCAGATTCGAGAGAGTCTTAAAGTCGCCGGGCAGATCCGCCAGGAGCTGCCGAATGAACGGCTCGGCTTTGACCGCTTGTTCGGAGGTCTGGCCCAGCCCGGTTAGGGCACCCTTGATATCGGGCCGGATGGTCCCGAGCAGGTTGCCCATTCCGTTGGTGGCCTCGGCAGATTCGGAAATGAACCGCCCGATCACATCGCGGTCACCGGAGAGTCCCGAGATCAGTTGCTGCAGGCGGTCGACGCTCTGATCCAGTCCGGTGTGGTCGGCCTCCAACAGCCCGAGCGTGTTGTTCAGGTTGTCGATCACCGAACCGATGAGCTTGTCCCGGTCGGCCAGGGTGTTTGTGAAGCCGTCAGTGGCATTCAGCAACTGCTGCAACGCCGGGCCTTGCCCTTGGAATATGGCGATCAGCGCCGCAGATAGTTCATTGACCTGCTCGCCACTCATGGTGCGGAACAGGGGTTTGAAGCCGCCGAGGAGGTTGTCCAAGTCCAGGGCGGGCTCAGTCTGCTCGATCGGGATCACCGCACCAGGCGCCAGATAGTCACCGGGCGCCCCGTTGCCGGGCTGCAGTTCCAGGTACCGGTCGCCGGTCAAGTTCAGGTACCGGATCAGCACGCGAGCGGATTTCGGCAGCTGAAACGCCCGGTTCACCGAGAAATCGACCTCGGCGACGTTGTCGCGATTCAGGTGCACCGAGTTGACGGCGCCCACCTCGACGCCAGCGATCTGTACCTTGCTGCCCGATTTCATCGCCGAAGCACTGGCGAGCAGCGCGGTGTAGCTCTCGGTGCGTCCCGGCTGATAACGGCTGAAGATCATCACCAGACCGGTCATCACCAAAACCATCACGACGACGAATACGCCGAGTTTGATCAGGGTGGCACGGAAAGCGCGCGCCCGTTTGTCGACGTGGCGTTCGCCGGCCGGCACATTTGGTCCGTTACCCACGCGGCGGCCCTCCGAACAGCAGATTGAACAGCTTGAACGGCTGCACCTTGGCTGTCGTACGCGGCTGGTACGGCTGCGCCGCGTTGTCGATCACATAGAAGTCGATGGGCTTTTTGTCGTTGACATTGCTCAAACCGCCCTCGCAGGTGGGCGGACCGTCACCGCGGACTTCGGGAAGGTCCTGCGGCCAGCGGTACGGATCCTGTCCGGGGATCAGACCCGCGTCCAACAGCAGCATGCCGTTTCGCCCACCGAGCAGCGGGGTGGCCACATCAGCCGCATTGGACGCGCCGACGATGAAGCAGCGCAGCCCCGGCGCCTGATACCCGAGCAGAGCGGTCACCGGATTCAGATCGGTGAGAGTGGCCATCAGGTCCTTCTTGGATTTACTCAACACCGTGTCCGCGGTGGCGGCCATTCCGGTCACGTTGATCAGGAGCGCATCGAGGTTGGCAGTGTTGTCCACCAGCAGGTTGCCGATCACGGTGGCATTGTCGACGACTCGCATCAGATCGGGCATCGCGTCCGCGTAGACATTAGTGGCCCCGGCCGCATCGGCGAACAGCCGATTCAGTTCCGGTAGATGCTTGTTAGTCTCGCCGAGCGTGTTGTTGAGCTGCGTCAACGCCACCCCGAGTCGCTCGCCGTTGCCCGACAGCGCACCGCCGACAGCGTTCATCGTGACAGTCAGCTTCTCCGGCTCCACCTGGGCAAGC
>NZ_JBAQWU010000149.1:0-4585 GCF_049299075.1 Gordonia sp. (in: high G+C Gram-positive bacteria) | reverse complement strand
ACACCGCACTGATCGACGTCGAGATCACCCGCCATGAGCGCGCAATCCGGTCGGCACGCCATGCGATGTCGACGACCCGGTACCTGCAGCTACTCGATCGTCTCGATGCACTGATCGCGAGCCCGGTCCCCGGCCCGGATGCGGACCGCCGAGCGCGCACGGTCGCCGACGAAGGCATCGCCAGTGCGGTCAAACGACTCCGCAAAGCGGAGCAGAAACTCGCGACGATGGAGCCGTGGTCACCCGAGTGGGTCGAGCAAGTGCACCGAATCCGTAAGCGCGCCAAGGCTGTTCGATACACCGCCGGAGTGGTGCACGAGGTCAACGACCGCGCCGCCAGGAAGACCGCGAAGTCGGCGACGCGAATCCAGTCGCTGCTCGGTGATTTCCAGGACACCGTGGTGAACCGCACGCAGCTCCAGCGGGTCGCGCAGGTTCCCGACCTGCCTCCGCTCGCAGTCTTCATTCTCGGCCGCCTAGACGAGCGTGAGGAAGCACGCGGGCGCGCCGCTGTCGAGGCCTACCTCCGCACGCGCTGATCGACCGGGTTAGTTGCCTTCCGCCCCGCTGCGCTCCACCACGCCGCGCAGCCCGTCAGCACCGAAGATCGGCTCCAGCATCGAGGCGAAGTCGGGGCCACGGCGCAGGCACTGACCGCCGTCGACGTTGATCACCTGCCCGGTGATCCACGTCGAGGAGTCACCGAGCAGGAAGGACGCGAGATCGGCGACGTCGGAGGTCTCACCGACCCGGCCGAGCGGCGTGTTTTCCTGGTAGTCCGCACTGAGTTCGGCACTGGTGAGGATCGGGGCGACCAGGTCGGTGCGGATCAGTCCCGGCCGAATGCCGTTCACCCGTACTCCACTGGGACCTAGCTCGTCGGCGGCCAATCGGACCAGGTGATCCACGGCCGATTTGGTCACCCCGTAGGCCCCGAACCAGCGGTGCGTATTGCTCGCCGCAATGGACGAGATAGCGACGATCGCACCGCCACCGGCCCGCACCAGTTCGGCCGCCGCGTATTTGACGGTGAACATGGTTCCGTTCACGTTGAGGTCGACGGTGCGTTTCCAGGCCGCCGTATCGATCTGGGTCACCGGGCCGATGGTCTCATTCCCACCCGCGCAGGCGACTGTGCCGTGCAGACCACCGCCGTGCTGGGCCGCCGCGGCCACAGCGCCGGCCGTCTGTTCCTCATCGGTGATGTCGGCGACGTGCACCCGCACCGGCGGCGCGTCCGGATACGCTTCGGCGATCGATGCTGCCGCGGCTGCGAGCCGTTGGGCGGTGCGGCCGACCACCGTGACCGCCGCGCCTTCCGCGGCGAGCTTCGCGGCGATTCCGGCGCCGATACCGCTGCCGCCACCGGTGACCAGAATGGATTTCCCTGACAGACTCATAAAAGAAACTGTAACGGGTTCTAGTTTTGATTTAGGGTGGAACGCGTGACCCACCATGAATACGAGGTATCGGGCCAGACGGTGACCCTGCCGGTGCAGATCCGGCACGCGCGCTGCTTCGTTGGCGCCTTCACCGCCGACGCCATCGCCATCGCGACAGCCATCGCGGCGGCTGGCGATCCGCTCGTCGCACTGCGTCCGATCCAGGTACGCCCCGGCCGCGGACTGTGCATGCTCGTCTTCATCGACTACGTCGACGGCGACCTCGGCCCGTACCACGAGTTCGGCGTCTGCTTTCCGGTCACCGCCAGCGCCGGTTCCGGCCCCGGGAGCAGCATGAAGGCCCTGTTCCGCGGCGATGCGCGCGCGGTGGTGCACCGCCTCCCCGTCGACGGCGCGTTCACCCTGGCCGCCGGGCGGGAGATTTGGGGATTCCCCAAGATCATGGCCGACTTCGACGTCGATCACGACAGTCCAGTCAAGCGCGGACGGGTCAGCCAGGATGGCGCGTTGATTGCCGACCTCACCGTGCGTCCCGGGCTGAAAGCGTCCTCGATGACCGCCGACACCACCTTGCAGGTGTACTCCCAACTCGACCGTATCGTCCGGTTGATCCCCTGGCAGATCACCGAGATCGGCCAGACGCAGACCCGGATTGGCGGCGCCCGGCTAGCCCTGGGCGACCATCGGATCGGTCAAGAACTGGCCGGTCTGCGCCTGAGCCGGCACGCACTGATGTCATCGTCCATCGACCACCTCGCGATGTCCTTCGGCGCGGCTGAACAGGTCACCTAGCGGCGAATCCCACGGTGCCGGTCGTCGCATCGGCCGCCACCACCTCGACCGTGCAACGCTGACCGGCGGCCGGTGCTCCCGCACAGGGCGCGATGATCGCCGGTTCGGCTACGAAGATCTCCGCCTCACGCTTCTCGGTCGCCGGGCGCAGCACGATGGCCGCGAAGCGGGAGCCCACCTGGTCGGCCAGCACCGCAGCCTCGGCGAGGTCGATGCTGCGCCGGTTGGCCGTCGCACCGATCGCGTCGGCACTGCGCATCACCTTCCCGAGCCCGGGCAGTGCGGCGCGCACCCAGTCGGGGACCTGCTCCCCGGCCGCCACCGATAGGCACACCTCCGTGGCGAAGCGATCGGCCAGCCGGCGAAGCGGAGCCGTGACATGCGCATACAGCCCGCCGACACCGGCGTGGATCAGCGCGGCCTGCTCGACCGGCACCTCCGGCGGCAGCGACCGGTAGCCCGCACCGCGCATTAGTCGCGCACCGGCCGTCATCAGCGCGAGGGTCGACGGTTCGTCTGGTGCGAGGGTTGCGAGGAACTGTCCCGGCGTGAGCTCACTGGGCCAGGTGGCGCCCAGGGAGTCAGCGGCACGCCGCAGCTCAGCGACCGCCGCACCGCCGGCTCCGGGCAAGGTGCGCAAGAATCCGATATCCGCGCGCGCCATCATCGTTCCGGCGCACATCCCCACCAGCAAGGAGACCTGCGCGTTCCAGCCATCCGCCGGGGTGCGCGGGGCCAGGCGCAAATCCCAATGGCGGCCAGCTCTGGGGTCACGGTGCGGCGCGACCTCCTGATCGGGCAACTCCAGCATCACCGCACCGCGGGCCAGCGACCATTGTTGCCGGAGTTCCCCGAAATCGCGCAAGCCCGCGATCGACGGATGTGGGGTACCGGCGACGATGTCGTCGTACACACCGCCGTAGTCAAGCCGGGCACGCGATCGGACCGTTGCCCGTTCCACCGCACAGGACGCGACCTCGCCGTCGCCGGTGACGTGCACCGTCCACAGCACGGCCGCCCGATCCTGATCGGGAAGCAGTGAACCGAGCCCTTCGGAGAGCACCCGCGGGTGCAACGGCACGTTCCCGTCCGGGAAGTAAATGGTCGCTCCGCGTCGGCGACTCTCCACATCCAGCGCGCTCCCCGGTGTGACCAGCGCGGCCACGTCGGCGATCGCGTAGTGCACCAGATAGCCGTCGCCGTCGGGCACCAGACGCATCGCCTGGTCGAGGTCCTTGGAGCCGGGCGGGTCCACGGTCACCAGCTCCAGATCCCGGCGGTCCACGCGCCGAGCGGCATAGCGGTCGGTCACCGCAGCGGCCTCCGCGGTCACCGCGGCCGGAAAGTCGGCAGTAATGTCGAGTTCCGCGCGTAACCGGTCGAAGTCGAGGCCGGGCGCGACGAGTCTGCGGTCAGCCACCAGGAACCTTCCTTGTCGGCGGGGCCCCAGCAGCGGGACCCCAGCGGCGCGGCAGCGCCGAGGGCGAACGAGCCGGCGCATAAGCCGGATCCTGTCCTGACCTTCCGGTCAGGGGCGACCATCCATCTGGACACACCGTCACCGGGTGCCTCATGCAGCCAACCCGCGAGCTCGGACCAGCCGTCCTCGTACACTCGCGCACCCGCACCGCAGGCGGTGCGGACTTCGGCCTTGCTCCGGGTGGGGTTTACCGAGCCGTCGCGGTCACCCGCGACGCTGGTGCGCTCTTACCGCACCGTTTCACCCTTACCCGCTCCCGAAGGAACGGGCGGTTTGTTTTCTGTGGCACTGTCCCGCGGATCACTCCGGGTTGCCGTTAGCAACCACCCTGCTCTGTGGAGTCCGGACTTTCCTCGACTCCGGCCTGCGCGGAGTTCCGCGCGGTTCCGTCGCCGCGGCCGCCCGGCCGGCTCGTTCGCGCTCTCCAGGATAGCCGCTCTTCCCCCGACCCCTAGCCGAGGTGCGCGGTGTCGAGGTGCGCAGTGTCATTGACCAGGCGCACCACCGACCCGCCGTCCGGGTAGAACTCAGCCACCGACAGGGAGGCCAGGTCCAGATGCAACCGGAACAACAACTCCGGTCCCACCCCGAGCGCATCGCGCAACAGTGTCTTGATCGGCGTCACATGCGACACCGCGAGGATCCGTCCGCCCGGATACTCAGCTAGCAGATCCGCTTTGGCCGCGGCGAGCCGCTCCGCGACCGTCGCAAAGCTTTCTCCGCCGGGCGGTGCAATGTCGACGTCACTCAGCCAACGGGCATGAAGCTCGGGGTCGCGTGCGGCCGCCTCGCGGAAGGTCAGCCCCTCCCACGCACCGAAGTCGGTCTCGATCAGACCGTCGTGCACGTGGACGGGGAGGCCCAGCGTGCGCGCCGCCGCGGCGGCCGTCTGCCGGGCCCGGCCCAGCGG
>NZ_JBAQWU010000148.1:0-2648 GCF_049299075.1 Gordonia sp. (in: high G+C Gram-positive bacteria) | reverse complement strand
GTCCAGTGCCTGTTGGGCGGTCCGGATGCGTAGAGGCACTGGAGGGTTCCTTTCGTGGTGGTTTCGACGGGCTCAACGGTCGACGGGCTCAACGGTCGAAGGGCTCAACCGTCGACGTGATTCAGCTGTAGAGGGTGAACTGGGGTGCGCGGCGGTTGAGCACCCAGTCGCCGATTTCGCGGGCTTTGTAGGCCACCGGATCGTGCACCGTGTGCACGCGCAGGTTGCGCCAGTGCCGGTCGAAGCCGTACGCGCTGGTCGTTGCCCGGGCACCCTGGATCTCGAAGAGCCGGGAAGCGACGTCCAGAGAGACTTTGGTGGTGAGGTACTTGGCCTCAGCGATGGCGACCGCCGCCTCGGCACGCTCCTCCGGGGTGAGCGCGGTGCCGGTGTTCAATGCGTGCTGGAGCGCGTCTCCGGCCCGGTCGGCAAGCAGTGCCGCGGCCCGGATTTGCGCCTGCAACTCACCGATCAGCTCCAGGTGGTACGGATCGTCGGTGGCGGTGTCCAATCCGGAAGTCTCCCACGGGCTGGCGTGCAGCCGGGTCCAGTCCAGGGCTTCGTCGAGCGCGCCTTCGGCGGTGCCGATGTAGAAGTTCACAAAAGCCAGTTGCCAGTGCGGGGTGACCAACGTCTGGAACGCGGACAACTCTTTGCCGGTGAGCGGATCGTCACCGAGGATCTCCGCGCGGGCGATCGGGGTGTCGGCGAAGACGACGCCACCGGAGTCGGTGAGACGCTGGCCGATGTTGTCCCAGTCCCCGAGCGGAGTGAAGCCCGCACGGCCGGCCGGAATGGAGAGGAAGACGAGTTCTCCCTCGAAGGCCGCGGTCACCGAGAGCTGGTCGGCGACGCTCGCGCCGGAGGCGAAGGTGCGACGGCCGTTGAGGCGGAAGGCGTCGCCGTCGCGGGTCAGCTCGAGCCCGTCGGCGCCGCGCGGATTCTGGACCCCGCCCCAGAAGAGCTTCTCGGCGGCATTGCGACGGGACAGCGCACGGGCTTGCTCCGGTGTGCCGAACAGATGCGGAATCCGTTGCTGCGCATAGTGATAGCCGAGCAGGTGAGCAATCGATGTGTCGCCGCGCGCAATGCGCCGGGTGATCTGCTGCGACTGGGCGTAGGTCAGGCCGTCGCCGCCGAACTCGACGGGCTCGCCCACCTGCAGGAGGTCGTGCTCGCGGAGCAGACCGATCTCGGTGAGCGGGTCGGCATTCGCCCGATCGCGTTCGGTGGCGGTGGCGCGTAGCTCGGCGGCGACCAGGTCGGCCCGGCCCAGGGCGGCGGTGAAGCGGGCGGCGTTGTCAGTGCCGGTGTGGACGGAGGTGGGACGGTTGTCGATGGTGGTCATGTCAGTGAAATCCTTCGTGTGGGAGTGATTGTGTGGGGCTGGCCGGGCGGGTCAGGTGAGGACGCCGTGACGGACGAGCTCGGATTCGAGGCGTCCGCTGGACGCCAGGTCGGCCTCCAGTTCGCGGACCAGGGGCAGGATGTTCTCGCCGAAGTACGTGACATCGTCGAGATAGTGGAGGAAGCCGAGGAGGAAGAGGTTGACTCCCCGCGTCTTGTAGGCGACGATCCGCTCGGCGATCTGCTCGGGCGTACCGATCAGACCGGTGCGGAAGCCGTCGTTGTATTGGACGAGGTCGGCGAACTCGGAGTCCTGCCACATGCCCTTGCCATCGCCAGCCGATCGGCCCGCCTGCTTCACAGCGCTCCCGAATCCGGCGACGGCGTCGCGGTCGGCCTTGTCGATGATCTCCCGGAGCACGTCGCGGGATTCGGCTTCGGTGTCGCGGCCGATGAGGAAGCCGTTCAGACCGAATTTGACGGTCCGATCATGCAGGGCCGCTTCGGTGTTCACGTCGATCACCTGCTCGGTGATCCCGTCGAAGTCTTTGCCGTTGCTGAAATACCAGTCCGAGACCCGGCCGGCCATCGCGCGGGCGGCGGTGGAGTTGCCGCCCTGGAAGATCTCCGGGTGAGCCCGGCCCGGGACCTCGACCGGTTTGGGTTTCAGGTCGAAGTCGTGCAGGCGGTAGAAGTCGCCTCGATACTCCGCGTGTTCGCTACTCCAGATCTCGCGGAGGTAGCCGATGAATTCTTCGGCGCGGCGGTAGCGTTCATCGTGCTCCAGCCACGGCTCGCCGAGCTTGGTGAACTCGTCTTTGAACCAGCCGCTGACCACGTTGACGGCGGCGCGGCCACCGGAGATCTGGTCGGCGGTCGCGATCAACTTGGCCAACACTCCCGGTTGCCACAGTCCGGGATGGACGGCGGCGATCACCTTGAGACGTTCGGTGGCCAGCAGCAGAGCGAGCGAGAAGCTGGTGGATTCGTGCTGGTAGGCCGCGCCGTAGGAGGCGATGTACCGGACCTGAGTGAGCGCATAGTCGAAGCCGTTGTTCTCGGCCAAGACCGCGAGCTTCTTGTTGTAGTCGTAGGTCCAGTCGGTGCGTTGCTCGATGGTCGAAACCACCAGGCCGCCACTGACATTGGGCACCCAGTAGGCGAACTGAAGCGGTTCGTGGGCCGCTTCGAGTCGGGAATTGTTTTCGGGCATGACGAAATAGACCTCCTCGAGGTCGTGAATCAGGAAGAAGATGGTTCAGGCGGGCGGGGATGTCAGCGACATCGGCGAGGTTCTGCGG
>NZ_JBAQWU010000147.1:0-3210 GCF_049299075.1 Gordonia sp. (in: high G+C Gram-positive bacteria) | reverse complement strand
CATCTGTGGTGACGTAAGTAACATTGCTGGGCCGCGGACAGACATACCGAGTGTCGGGACCCTCGGGTCGGGAGAAATCGAGGCTCGCCATGTCCGTTCAGATCTGGCGCCGAATGCTTATTGCCCTCACCGCGGCCCTCCTGGTGGCCGGAAGCCTTGGGGCCGTCGGTCCGGCTGGCGCCGACCCCACCGCAACCACCGGCACGGCAACCACAGGCACGGCAACCAGCGCCGCGACGTCGACGGCAGACGGCTCGACTAGCACTAGTTCGTCGACTAGCACTAGTTCGTCGGCAGGGAGCTCGTCGGCAGGGAGCTCGTCAGGCGCCAGTTCTGCCACGACCTCCGGAGAAACCACCCCGGCCCGCGACGGCATTCTGAATCTGCGGGTCGTCGACGTGACGACCGGTGCCGAAGTGGTGGACGTGGGGGCGCGCGTCTGGCGCCCGGACATTCACGACACTCGGATGCCTGCGGCGATATCGTTGCCAGCCGGTGCGTACCGCGTCGAGATCCTCGGCATTCCGGGCGGCTACCGGCTAGTGTCCTCGTGGGCGGCCAACCCCGTGGTGCCCGCAGGCGGCTCGGTGGATGTCGTCTTTCTGCTCGCTTCGCAACAGCCGCAACACCACCACCGCGGACGTGTTCCGATCGAGTCGATCCCGTCCGGCCGCACTCGATGATGACCGGCCACCCGGTGCGCCTGCTGCTCGCGGCGCTAGGGGCGGCGGCACTGCTCCTGGCCGCCGGGTGCGGCACCGAGCAACCCGCCCCGATGTCCGGTGCACAGGAGTCGGCGCCGCCGCCGGTGCTGACCCACACCAACGACCCGTCCGCGCCGGTGACGCTGCGTCTCGTCAGCGGTTCGGCTCCGATTCAGACGGTCGACACCGACGACAATGGCGTGCTGTTGCCGCCCAAGGACATCGCGCAACTCGGCTGGTGGATCGGATCGGCGCGCCCGGGTTCGGGTGCAGGCACCGTCGTGATCACCGGTCACGTCGATGACGTCGAGCAGGGCACCGGCTTCGCCCAGCGCTTCTCCAGCTTGACCCCCGGCGCGATCATCGAGGTGACCACCGCCGATCAGCAAACGCGGAGCTACCGGGTCAGCAGCGTCGACGCGGTGACCAAAGAGGGCGGCCTCCCCGTCGACGAACTCAACCGCCTCGACGGTCCAGAAACCCTCGCATTGGTAACCTGTGGCGGCCCCTTCGTCGGTCCTCCCCTGGGCTACCGCGACAACATCGTCGTCCTCGCATTGCCGACGTGAGGCTGCAGCGCACCAGCGTGGGCGGTTATCCACAAGGCGCAGATCCGGGACTTCCCTCCTGGCGGGCGGCGGCGTTGAATCGGCGGCATGCAGGGGAAGGAACACTATGATGACGAGCATGACCACCGAAGTGCTCGGCCTGCCGCACGGCCGTCCACTGACGTACGCCGACCTGCAGGCGATGCCCGCCGACGGGCACCGCTATGAGCTTCTCGATGGAGTTCTGATCGTGAGCCCGGCACCCAAGATCCGGCACCAGGACGTCGTGCTCACTCTCGGTTCCCTTCTCAAGGCCTCCTGCCCGCCGAGGATGAAGGCCTCCGTGGCGCCCGTCGACGTCGTCCTGTCCGAAGACACCGTGATTCAGCCGGATGTCATCGTGGCCATGCGGTCAGCGTTCACCGAGGACTGCGTGCGCGGAGCACCTGTTCTCGCGGTTGAGGTGCTCTCCCCGTCGACGCGCGGCATCGACCTCGTTCTGAAGAAGCAGAAACTGGCGGACGCGGGATGCGAGCACTACTGGGTCGTCGACCCAGCGGTTCCCTCGATCGTCGCATGGCGGTTGGGACGGGACGGTTACGCAAAGGTCGCCGCGGTCGCCGGCGACGCCCCGATCAGTCTGGAAACACCGTTTTCCCTGAGCTTCGCGCCAGCCGAGTTGGTGGACTGACCTCAGGGCTGCCTCTGGTTAGCGGATCGAGTCACTGACGCATGCTGTCCGCTGCAGCGGCGGCACCGGGGCCGGCTCATCGAGTATTCGGTGGTGCCCGGCACCTCCCCAGGTGAGACGTCCCGCAGCGAAGCACGTGGAATAAATAGTACGTGTCACGTATTGTTAATGGTGTGAATCATATTGATGAGGGTAACGAGGCCCGCCTGGAGGCAGACGAACAGTGTGCGGTGACCGCGTTGTCGGAACAGATGACCTCCGCGAACGCCCTGATCCGATTGTCCCGCCTAATTCAGGACGTCTTCACGTCGGTCTCGGCACGGCACGATCTGACTCCGGTTCAGGCGCGACTACTCGGCGTGCTCGTCGCCGGACCGAAGGGGATGGCCGAGCTTGCACGCATGTTGGGTGTCGAACGAGCGGCGATGACCGGACTGGTCGACCGTGCCGAGCGGTCGGGACTTGTAGAGCGGGTGCCCGTCCCCGGGGATCGGCGCGCCGTGCACGTGACCGTGACTGACCTCGGCCGCCGAACCGGTGGTGCCGTGCACGCCGACTCCACCCGCGAGCTCGACCGGCTGCTCGATCCGTTGTCGATCGCCGAACGCGCGGACCTGCGTATCGCGATGGCGAAGATCCTCACCCCTACGAACCCGTCCACCGATTCACCGAGAACGTCATGACCGCCAACCCTGCTGCTGCTCCCAGTACCGTGGCCGAGGCCTACTTCGCGGCGTGGCGCCGGAATGCGCCGGCCGAACTGCGAAGTCTCCCTACTTCTCATCGATCACGGGCAGATCATCCGGGTCCGAGTCGCCTTTGACGTCGCCAGACTCCTCGCCGCGGGCGACCCTCGCACTATGACCACCGAAATCATGAACACCGAAAGGCAGTGAACAGCATGGCTTTCACCGACGACGAAGCCGCCTATATCCGTTCTCAACCGCTGGCCCGCATTGCGACGGTCTCCAACGACGGCCAGCCCGACGTCACCCCCGTCGGCTACGAGTTCGACGGCACGCACTTCTACATCGGCGGTTACAACCCGACCAATACTCGGCGCGCACGCAACGTCCGTGACGGCAACGCTCGAATAGCCCTGGTCATCGACGACCTGTCCTCGACCAATCCGTGGACTCCGCGCTACCTGCGGATCTACGGGACCGCTGAACTTGTGGACCGGGGCGGTCAACAAATCCTGAAGATCACTCCGACCACTTCCTGGTCGATAAACCTGACGAGCGACCGGCCGACTGGCCGGCCGCAC
>NZ_JBAQWU010000146.1:0-8785 GCF_049299075.1 Gordonia sp. (in: high G+C Gram-positive bacteria) | reverse complement strand
GCCCATGCCAATGTGCAGGAGCTGGTGCTTCCGGCCGATCAGTTCCCCACCGGATTCACGGTGCAGGAAGTATCCACCGGCCAGGTCGAGCAGATTGCGCAGGAAATACTGAACACCACGAAGTCGGCGAAGTTCACGCCGAGCTCGTGCGCGCAGCTGAATCTGCTGCCGGAGAGGTTCGACGCCGACAAGGTCGGTCTCGCCGTTGCCACCAAAGGCGCCGAGGCCCTCTCCTCCAGCGTCGCCTCGTCCGGGGCCACCATCGCCAAGCAGCGAGCCAGCGTCACCGGCAAGTGCGCGAATATCGGCGCCCAGTTCACGGAGGGCGAACTGGCGGGGGCCAAGGTCAGCGTGAAGCAGGCGATCGTCACCGCGCCCCCGGTCAAGGCGAGCGACGTTCTGGTTGTCGACCAGCGCAGCAGTGTGGAGATGACCGGGATGCCTGCGAACGAGAGCCTGGCCCGCCTCGGGATGGCCGCAGTCAACGGCTACCTGGTGACCGTGCAGTACCGCAGCGCCGGCACCCAACCCGTCGACGAGGCCGTCTTTAACGAGGTCTTCGTCAAGGCGGTCAATCGGGTCGTCGAGAAGACGCGCTGACCGGGACGGCCGTCATGCCAGGCGGGTGATCCGCACCGACACGTCAAGCTCGGAACCTGCACCACCGGTGTAGATGCCTTTGACCGGGGGCACATCGGTGTAGTCGCGGCCGGTGCCGATGACGATGTGGTGATCGCTCACCAACTTGTCATTCGTCGGGTCGACGCCCCACCACCCGCCGGTCCACACTTCCACCCAGGCGTGGCTCTCGCCGTCGACGGTCTCGCCGACCTCTGCGTCGGCCTTCGGATGCAGGTAGCCCGATACGTAGCGTGCGGGAATGCCGAGGCTGCGGAGCATCGCCAGGGTGATGTGCGCGTAGTCCTGGCAGACGCCGGACCGATGCTTCCACGCGTCGGCGGCGGTGCTGTGCACCTCCGTAGTGCCCGGCATGTACGTCATCTCGTCATGCACTGCGGCGACGACCACTTCGGCGGCGATCGTCGGCGGTAGGTCGCCGGCTGCCTTTGCGGCGAACTTCGTCAGTTTGCCGGTATGCGGGGCATACGGCGTGGCCGTGAGCATCTCATCGAACTCGTCGAGTATCGGCGCCGACCGGAGCTGTTCCCAGGTCGTGTCGAGCCACTCGGTCGGGCGGGTGGCCGGTTCGGTCTCGACCACGGCGGTGCCGGTGATCTCCAGCCGATCGTGCGCGCCGTGCAGATCGAACGACACCACCTGCGTACCCCAGTAATCGGTGTACCGGTAGTGCCGGGCTGCCGGGGTGGTGTCGACGTGTTCGACGACGATGCTCTGGTGCCCGTCGTTGCGCGGGGTGAGCCGGGTTTCGTTGTAGGAGAGGGTGACCGGCTCGGTGTAGGTGAAGCCGGTGGTATGCACCACGCGCAGCCGGGCGGTCATCGGTTGGCCTCCCCGTCGTGCCCCACCGCAAGGCCGGTGTCGGTCCACGACACGTAGGGCGCGAAGTGGAAGTGCTCCTCGGCGATGGACTCGCTCACCGCTCGGCAGGTTTCCTGCAGGCCCAGGAGCCGCTCGGGCAGCTCCCGCAACAGGGCGGACGGGTCGATGAACTCCAGCGTGCTGCGGGCCCGGCCGAGCAGGGTGAGCGCGCGAGATTGGCCGCCGACCCGATCGGGTCGGTGATCGAGTTCGGCGAGATTGCGTTCGGCCACTTTCAGCGTGTGAAAGACCGAGCGCGGGAACAGGCGGTCGAGCACCATGAATTCGGCGACGTTCTCGGCGTTCACCGCACCGCGGTAGGTGCGGATGTACGTGTCCTGCGCGCCTGCGGCGATCAGCACGCTCATCCACGACGGCGAGCTGGCGCGGTCGCCGGAACGGGACAGCAGCATGCGCGCGATCATGTCGAGGCGTTCGATGGACCGGCCAACCAGCAGGTAGCTGTGTCCACCGTCGTGGCTGAGGGTCGCGTCGGCCAGACCGGCGAACATCGCGGCGCGGCCTTTGATGTGGGTGAGGAAGTCGTGCGGGCCGAGGCGGCGGGCGCGGCGCTCGGCCTCCCCGAGCCCCATATAGGTCGCGTTGAGACATTCCCACATCTCGCTGGAGATCACTTCCCTGGCGCCCCGGGCGTTTTCGCGCGCGGCGGTCAGCAGGCCGACGATTGATCCGGGGTTGGAACTGTCGTACGCGACGGAGTCGGCCAGGCTCCACACCGAGTGCGGGCTGTGCCCGGCGTCGAAGCCGAGGACCGCCATCACGTGCCCGACCATGTGATCGGTGTCGACGGTCGGATCCTCCAGCAACTGCTGTACGGCGACGTCCAGAATGCGCGCCATATCGTCAGCGCGCTCGACGTATCGACCGATCCAGAATAGTGAGTCGGCATTGCGCGCCAGCATCATCGAACTCCCTCCGTCAGCACCTGCTGTTGCTGCTGCTGTTGCTGTTCGACGGACACCGACGGGGGCGGCTCCATCGGCGGCGGCACGACCACCGGTGGCAGATCGACGTCGTCGAGTGCGTCGCCGACGCCTTCGGCCTCCTCCGTGGAGGACGGCGTGGTGAGCACCCAGGTGTCCTTCGAGCCGCCACCCTGGGACGAGTTGACCACCAGGGATCCTTCGGTCAGTGCGACGCGAGTGAGGCCGCCGGGGAGCACCCATACCGACTCGCCGTCGTTCACGGCGAACGGCCGCAGGTCGACGTGCCGCGGTTTCAGGGTGTCGCCGACCATCGTGGGATTGGTCGAGAGCTGGACCACCGGCTGGGCGATCCAGCCGCGCGGGTTGGCCCGAATCTTGGCGATCAGTTCGGCGAGCTCGTCGCGCGTCGCCTGGTGCCCGAAGACGATTCCGTAACCGCCGCTGCCTTCGACGGGTTTGATCACGAGCTCGTCGATCCGCCCGATCGCCTCCTCGCGCTCGTCGGGGAGCCAGCACCGGAGCGTCTCGACATTCTTGATCAGCGGCTTCTCGTTGAGGTAGTAGCCGATGATGTCCGGGACGTAGGTGTACACCAGTTTGTCGTCGGCCACCCCGTTGCCGATGGCGCTGGAGATCACCACGTTGCCGTCGCGGGCGGCGTTCACCAGGCCGGCGACGCCGAGGACCGAGTCGGGCCGGAACTGCAGCGGGTCGAGGTAGATGTCGTCGATCCGGCGGTAGATCACGTCGACGCGGGTCTCGCCGTCGGTGGTGCGCATGTAGACGATGTTGTCCCGGCAGAACAGATCGCGGCCCTCGACCAGCTCCACACCCATCTGGCGGGCGAGGAGGCTGTGCTCGAAGTAGGCGGAGTTCGCGACGCCGGGAGTCAGCACCACCACCGTCGGATCGGTGACATTCGACGGTGCCGACGCCTGCAGGGCGCGGTGCAGATGGCGCGGGTACTCGCGCACCGCACGGACCCGGTGGGTGGCGAACAGGTCGGGGAAAATGCTGGCCATCGTGCGGCGGTTCTCCATCACATAGGAGACACCGGAGGGGGAGCGCACATTGTCTTCCAGGACGCGCAGATCGCCCTTCTCGTCGCGCACCATGTCGATGCCGGCGACGTGGATCCGGACACCGTTGGGTGGACGGATGCCTGCGGCCTGCCGGTGGAAGTGCTCGCACGAGTAGATCAGCCGATGCGGGATCACGCCGTCGGCGAGGATGGCCTGCTCGCCGTAGATATCGTCGAGGAACATCTCCAGGGCCCGGACGCGCTGGGTGATCCCGGCTTCCAGTCGGGACCATTCGGTGGCACCGATGATCCGGGGCACCGGATCGAGGGGAAAGGGCCGTTCCTGCCCGGAGAGGGAGAAGGTGACGCCCTGATCGATGAAGGCGCGGCCCAGGGCATCCAGGCGGGCGACCAGATTGGCGGGTTCCAGTTCCGCGATGGCCGTCGCGATCCCGCGATAGGGCGGTCGTACCGAGCCGTCCGGGCGGAACATCTCGTCGAGGGCGAGTTGGTCCAGGCCGGCGTCGTAATGCGCGAAGGCGGCGGCACCGATAGCGGAGGACGACGGGTTCATAGACGAATCCTGCCCGACCGGGCGGGGTTGCGCGCGCCGAAAGTAGGACTACTGCGCAGTTGGAAACACAAATGAAACAGCCCGGCCCCGAAGCCCCGGGCGTAGGGGAGTTGCCTCAGCGGCGACGTGAAGTGACCAGGCCGGTCTCGTAGGCGTAGACAACGAGCTGGGCTCGATCACGACAGTGGGTCTTCATCATGGCTCGGTTGACGTGCGTTTTGACCGTGGCCGGGCTGATGAAGAGCCGTTCGGCGATCTGTTCGTTGCTCAGGCCGGTGGCGACCAGCGTGGTGAGTTCCCGTTCGCGAGCGGTGAGGGGAGCGTGCTCGTCGTCCTGCCGGACGGTGGCCGGAGTATGGGCGAGGAACCGTTCGATGACGGCGGTGGTGGCCAGCGGTGACAGCAACGACTCACCAGCGGCGATGGTGCGGATGGCGTCGATGAGGGCTGCGGGTTCAACACCCTTGCCCAGGAACCCCGAGGCGCCAGCTCGCAGCGCCTTGATGACGAGGTCCTCGGTTTCGAACGTGGTGAGGATGAGCACTTTGACCCCGGCCAGTGACTCATCGGCGGTGATCTGCCGGGTGGCTTCGATGCCGTCCATTTCGGGCATGCGGATGTCCATGACGACAACGTCGGCGCGTTCGGTGCGGACTCGTTCGACGGCCTCGATCCCGGTGGATGCTTCGCCGACGATCTCAACGTCAGCGATGGCGTCGAGGAGGAGCCGGAAGGTGGCCCGCAGGAGGGCTTGGTCGTCGGCCAGGAGGACTCGGATGGTCATGGAAGCTCCGTTACAGAGGAATCGGTGGGGGCCGTTTCGGTAGGCAGGTTGACGGTGACGACGAAATCGCCATCGACCTCGGTGGGACGTTCGAGGCGCAGCGTGCCGCCAGCTGAGTGGACGCGTTCGGTCATGCCCAGGAGACCGTGACCGGACCCAGTGGTGTTGATCGGGGCGTCGGCGGCGACGTGGTTGGCGACCCGGATCCTCAGGTGGTGCCCCGTCCACGTCAGGGCGACGTCGACGGGCTGGCCGGGCGCATGTTTGGCCGCGTTGGTGATCGCTTCCTGCACAATGCGGTAGGCGGCAAGGTCTGGGCCGGGCGCTAGCTCGGCGGGCGTCCCGGACTCGTGCAGGTGCACGTGAAGGCCCGCACCGCGAACCGTCGCGAGCAGCTCGGGCAGACGTTGCAGCGTCGGTAGTGGAGGCCGGGTCTGCTCGGTAGCCCCTGCATCGGCGTGCGGGTCGGCGCTGCGGATGTCGCCAGAATCGTCCAGGTGTGCAGCGTTGGGGTCTTGGTCAGGGTTGTCGGCGTGGCGCAACAGACCGACGATGGCGCGGAGCTCGTCGAGGGCCTGGCGGGTGTGGCGGGTCATGCCATCCAAGGCTTGGGCTGCCGCCGCGGGGTCACTGCGCAGGAGGTAGTCGGCGACGCCGGCTTGAGCGTTGACGAGGGTGAGGTGGTGGGCGAGCACATCATGCAACTCGCGGGCGATGCGGAGCCGTTCGGCTTCGACTTCCCGGTGAGCGAGGTCGAGCCGTTCCTGCGCGTCGCGGGCTATGCGGTCGCGGCGTCCGGCGACGAGGGCTCCGGCGAGGGTGCCGTCGAGGATGAGGTTGCTCATCACGAGGGCGGTCCACAGGTGGCCGGTCCCGCTCACAAGGATGGACACCATCGGCAGTACGAGGGCGGCGGCTGTCCCCGGTCCCCAGCGGCGACCGTCCGGGCGTACCGCGACGGCGTACGCGGCGACAGTGGTGGCGATGGGCACGGGCTGGTAGGCGGCGATGCCAACGGCCGCATCCCAGCCGGGGTCGAGCAGTGGCACGATGATGATCTGGGCGGCGGCGACGATGACAGTCGCGACCAGTACGGGTAGCGGCCACCGGCCGCGGACCGTCAGCGGCAGCCACCCCAGAACGGTGAACGCCAGCAGCGGCGCGCTGGGCGCGGTGGGGCCGTCGCCTTCGCGGAAGAACACGGTAAACAACATGAGGCCGAGCGCCACGAGAGTCACGGAGCGGTACACCCAGGAGCGACGTTGACAGTGGCGCTCCTGGAGTCCCTCCCGATGTGTGCTGGGCACGGGCGCTTCCTTTTCGGTGGTGCGGTACCGGTGGCGGCGCCGGGGGGCGTTCACTGTGGACCGGTCGAGTCTTCATCGTGCCGCACGCGCCGGCCCCGTGGCGTTATTCGCCGACTGCACGGACCGCCCCGGGGTAGGGCGGCCCGTGCAGTAGGCGGGTTCCTCGGTCTCAGCCCACCGGATGGTGAACCGGCTCCGGGGTTCGGGCGCCGGCGCCCACGCCAGTCATCGGCTCGACTCCGGGGTGTTCAGACATCTGCGGGCCGCGTTGCCGGGCGGAGTCTTCACTCGTGCGGTCCAGTGCGTGTCCCTCGGTGTCGATGTGCGGCAGCACTTTGTCCAGCCATGTCGGCAGCCACCAGGCGGACTTGCCCAGCAAGGACATCAGTGCAGGCATGAGGACGAGGCGAACGATGAAGGCGTCCGCGATCACACCCACCATGAGCCCGAACCCGATCGACGCGGCGATTGTGAAGGTCGCCGAAGCGAAGCCCGCGAACACGACGGTCATGATGGTCGCGGCGGCGACCAGGACGGGTGCGGCTCGGGAGAAGCCTTCGATGATCGCGTCCTTCGGCGTCATACCCCGGTCGTACATCTCCTTGATTCGCGAGACCAGGAACACTTGGTAGTCCATGGCCAGGCCGAACATCACGCCGACCAGAAGGATCGGAAGCAGGCTCATCATGGGGTCGCCCTGAGCGGCCTGGATCAGCGGGAAGTTCCACCCCCACTGGAAGACGGCGGTGCTAGCACCGAAGGCGGCCAGGACGGAGAGGAGGTAGCCGACGGTGGCGATCACCGGAATGAGGATCGAGCGGAACATCAGCACGAGTAAGGCCATCGAGATCAGCACGATGACGATGATGTACTTGATGAGCGCCTCGTTCAGGGCGGCAGTTTGGTCGATGCCGATCGCCGCCTCGCCAGTGACCTCGAGGGTGACGCCGTCGACGATGGTGGTGCTGTTGTCGCGGATCGTGTGGACGAGGTCTGTGGTGGAGTCGTCGATCGGTCCACCGGTCGGGATCACCGTCACTCGGGCAAGGTTGCCGCTCTCACTCATTTGGGTCGGGGTCACGCTGGAAACGCCGGGCATCTGGGCGAGAGCCGAGGTGAGGGCGTCGGTACTGCTTGCCACATCCTTGCCCTCGGCCAGGACGATCAGGGGGCTCTGAACGCCGCCGAGCTCGTCGAGGACGAGGTTGTACGCCGTGCGCTCAGTCGATTCTGGGTCAGCTCCGCCGGGGACGCTGAAGGCGGTCTTCATGCTGAGCATCGGCGCGGCGACGAGGCAGAGGATGCCGACTCCCGCGACGAGGCAGGCGATCGGACGATTCACGACGAAGGTGCCCCACCGGCGGGCCAGACCGGGGGTGGTCGGAGTGTTGTCGTCGAGCAGGCGTCCCTCGGCAAGGTCGCGACGGTGCCGTTTGGGGAGGGCCTTGACTCCCATGGTCTTGAGGAGAACCGGAAGCAGAGTGAGCGACATCAGGACGGCAATGACGACGGCGAATGCCGCACCGAATCCCATCGCGGTGATGAAACCGATCCCGGCGACCAACAGTGCCACCAGGGCCACGATCACGGTGGCGCCGGCGAACACCACGGCGGTTCCGGCGGTTCCGGTTGCCCGCGCGATGGCATCCTCGACGTTCCTGCCGCTGCGTAGCTCATGCTGGAAGCGGGAGAGGACGAAGAGCCCGTAGTCGATACCGACCGCGAGTCCGAGCATGGAGGCCAGAATGATCGCGTTCGCGCTGATGGCGCTGATCGAGCCGTACGCGAATATGCCGAGCAGGCCGACGCCTACCCCCACCCCCGCAGTGAGGAGGTTGGCGCCGGCAGCGCGCAACGTACCGAAGGTCAGTAGCAGCACGAGGAACGCCGCTAGTACGCCGATGATCTCCCCGATGCCCTGCTCTGAGCCCAACGGAACGAGGTTCCCCCCGAGTTCGACGCCGAGGTCAGCGGGCGCAGACTCCTGAAATTTCAGCGCGGCCTCGTAAGCGACCTCCTGCTCGGTGTCGTCAAGTCCCACGTATGTCAACGTCGACACCGCGAGCGTGCCGTCCGGTGAGCTATAGCGGCCGTTCGGGTCGAACGGATCGCTGACCGTGCCTACGTCAGGCAGCGAGCCGGCCTCCTGTACCACCGCACGGATTTCCTCGGCAATAGCTGGATCGGACACCGAGCCGCCCGCTGGTTGGAAGACCAGCTGCAGTTCCTGCGTTCCCTCGCCGCCACCTGCTGAAGGGAACTCCTGGTCCATGCGTTCGAGGGCTTGAGTAGCGCGCGACCCCGGAATAGTGTCCTCGGCGGAATCACCCATCCCGTTGACGGCGATCATGCCCGTCAGGCCGAGCAGGACCGCGAGCCAGACTCCCACCACCACCATCCGGTGGCGGGCACTGAACCGCCCCAACTTTGCAAGGAACGTAGACATCGGTATTCAAGCCTTTCGTGGCGCGACGCGGGTTTTGACTGCACTCTCAGTCTCCGAGAAGGCGTGCCTACGCGCGTCGTCCCAGCGCGGTGTTTGGTCCTACCGCAACTGCGGTACGCCTGCCGGGAAGAGCCGCGGTCCTTCGACCCCTCGACGGGCTCGGGGTGAACCCGACACCGTCGGCTCGCCGAACCATTCGACAGAAG
>NZ_JBAQWU010000145.1:0-16464 GCF_049299075.1 Gordonia sp. (in: high G+C Gram-positive bacteria) | reverse complement strand
CTGACGGCGAGATCCCCATCCCCGACGCCGTCGCCCGCGAACCACCCAGCAAGCGGGTCGACCCTTCGACAGGCTCAGGGAGCGGGTCCCTCCGCAGGGAGCGGGTCCCTCCGCAGGGAACGGATTCTTAACGCCGCGGTCAGGTGCCAGCAGATGGCACCTGACGGCGGCGTTAACTACGGCGTTGACTGTGTGGCGGGCGCACAGGCGGGGCACCTGGTTGGCGTCCCCGGCCAGCCGCGCTGAGCGAGCAGTGCGCCCACCTTCCGCGCCGTGCTGCACGGCCGATCGAAGACCTGCACCGCGCCGAGGCGCAGAGTTACTTTGTGCGCGCTGACCGCGGCGTCGAGGTCGCGTTCCAAGTCACGGGCCCGCGAGACAGGATCCTCGTGCCCATACCGCCCGTCGAGTTCGACGACAACTCCCCAGTCGTCGTAGTCGATGTCGCGAAACCCTTTGCGCCCCACGCGTGTTGGCGCCTGCCGCGCGGGGACGGGAAGTCCGTGTGCCCGCTCGACGTCGTGCAGGTAGCGACTCTCCAGCAGTGAGCACGCCCCGTCACGGAAGTCGGTGAGCACGGCTTCGATCATGCCGTGCCGCCGAATCCGCGGCCGGGACTGCAGCGCGGTGAGTGTTCGGTCAGCCGTGGTGCGATGATCGTTCAGTACGCCACACAGCGCGGCCACCGCGTCGCTGTCGGTCGCGGCATCGCGCGCCGTATCGAGCGCGGCATGCTCGGCTCGGACCCGCGGCGGACTGCCCGCCCACCGCACCCGCTCGGCCAAGTGGGAACCGTAGTGCACCACGACACCCGCGCGACGACCGATGCTCCGGTGACGCGCGACCACGATGTGGATTGCACCGCCGTGGCCGGGCTCCACCGCGCTGCGATGGCTCAGTGCCGCCGGATATGCCGCCAACACTGCCGTCCAGGCACGCTGATACCAGCTGAGCGGGCCATTGTGATTCACGTAGACACCCGGGCAGACCTTGGTCAGCGTGCTGCGCAGCAGCCTGCGCACATCCTGGGCGACGAATCCACACTCGAGGACCTGACTGCGCGTGATCACCCCGTGCTGCGCGGAAAGCTGCTCGCCGAGCCGTCGCTCGGCGTGTTCGGTCTCGCGCGCTTTCCGCGCCGCCGTCGCCCCCACTGAACCTTCGGACTCCCCCATGCTCCGAGTGTGCCCATCCAAGCACCGCACCGGCAGTACCGGCGAGGCGACTGTGGACAAACCGCACCGTCCACACCTCGCGGACTCGGCGGCGTTCGCTTACCGAGATCGCGCGGCGCTAGGTGCCGAGCAGTTGCGCTTTGGCCGCCGCGAACTCCTGGTCGTTGAGCAGGCCCTGGGTGTGCAGGTCGGCGAGCTTGGTCAGCTCGGCGATCATGTCTGAGCCGCCGGCCGGAGGCGCGGCCGGTGCGGGCGGGGCGGCCTGCTGCTGGTACGCCTGCTGCTGCTGAAATGCCTGTTGCTGCTGATACGCCTGCGCCTGCTGCGCCTCGGCACGTCTGTTCGCCGACCGGTTGCCCACGGCATTCGCGGTGCCAGCCACCACGGCCGTGCGCGCTGCGAGTCCGATCAGTCCGGGTCGTCCACCTCGTCGCATTGTGATTCCTCTCCCTAATTTTTGACCGTTAGCTTTCGAGCGCCGCGATCTCGTTGACCACGACGGCCGGAATACGTTCTGCGGCAACAACTTCACTACCCTCGGCGGCCAGCCGCGAGGCAAGCGTACGCGCCCACAGGAGCTCCAGCGCGACGATCGCCGCGGTCTCGCCGTTCGCCAAGGTCTCGGCCAGCAGCGCAATATCCTCCTCGCCAGTCAAACCCGGGATCGCGAGGTCCAGTACGTCGTGGCCCAGCGCGTCGAGTTCCATCTCGGTCGCCGTGACTTCACCGGCGGCGCCCCGCGAGACGACCACAAAGTCGAGCACTCGGATCGAACCAGCCTGTACCTGCTCCACCAGCGCCTCGATCACAGCGGGCGTGGGCTCACTGTTCGCCAGGGATACCACTATCAATTCCACGGGCCCGTACGGCAGGGGTTCGGACATATCGACACCTCAATTCTGTTCGGGTCCAATGGTGCCTCATCAACCGCGATCGCCGCGTGAATTGACCAGGTTGATGCGCAGAATCTGTATCGATGGAAATGACAGCGGCTGGTCCAACACGACGTTCCCGACAAGCGCGACATCGTCGACGTCGGCCATCTCGGCGCCGGTCACCGGCGGCACCGAGGAATCCCGGACCAGGTGGGCGACGAGCGCCGCGGTGGGCGACGACTGATCGACCCATCTCACCAGGTCAGCGGCGCAACTGCTGGCCCGCGTCAAACCGCTCCTCCCGCTGGCCGAGGTGCCAGGCGTGCCACCGGCGCCACCGGCGCATTGACGACGCCTGCTGCCAACGGTCGACCCCGGGCGAGACCCGGCGCGCCAGTTCCACCGCCGCGACCAGCGGGGCCCGGCCGAGGAGAACCAGCAACCCGGGGATCCCGCTGGGCAGCCGGTAGCGGCGACGGTTCCACGGCAACATGAACAGCCTTGTATAGCCGGCCTGCAGGTGCAGGTGAAACCTGGCGCGCAGCCGCGCCAAGCCATGCACCTGCGGTCCCGGCTCGAAGGACGGAACAAAGCCCTCCACCAGTTCCGGGCCGAGCGCGCCGGAGTCGTATTTGCGGGTGGCGTCGAAGTAGTAGAGAAGCCGCACCCCGTCGGCCACCGTCGCCGGATACATCTCGTCGACGCGGCAGCCGACCAGATGCCCCAGGTAGCGATTGAAGTGCAGAACCGCGCGGATCTCGGCAGGCGAGGTGAGGAAGCCCAACGCGTACAGCCCGAGCCCAGGGCCCACGCTGCCGCCCAGCAGCGTCAGCATCATTTCGCTCTGGCTGATCGGCAGGCCGTGCGCCTGCGCGTCCCACTCCGGGTGTTCGGCGACCCGCGCCCGCACCGAGACGTGCATGACGCGCACCTTCAGCGACACCTCCCGGGCCCTCGATCCCGGGGTCAGCACCGCGCCCGGCTGGCACACCTCCAGCCACCACCGGCTGGTCTCCAGATACCGGTGCAGCGCGCTGGCACCGGCGTAGCCGCCGGACAGCGACAGCGGCACCGCCAGCGAGCCTTCAGTGTAGGTGTCCATGGTCCCGGCGTTGCCGACGGCGCCCAAGCTGTAGCCCCACCGGCGCCACACGGCGGCGCCGCGCTCGATCAGCTCCGGATCCACCCAGTCCGGAATCGTCTCGAACTCGGCAAACAGCGTGCGCATCGACTCCGGCGCCTCCGGCACTTGGTCGACCCCGACGCGCAGCGCCTCGTCGAGCAGTTCGCGAGCCCGCTCGGCACCCATGTCACCGTGATAGGTCTGCGCAACAAACCGCTCGGCCACCGGATCTCCGGCAGTCTGCCCGGCTAGGAATTGCGCCGCCACCTGATCGCGCGGCAGTAGATCGAAGCCAGTCAATCGGCGCACCCGATCGCGTAGGTGCTGATGTGCCGGGCTCACTACAAGGTCCATAGCTTCAGCGTAGGGTCCCAAGCAGAGCTAGAACAGGCAGAGTACGAGTCTTCACCGCGGAGGATTTCCATGCAGGTCAGCGTCGTCTGGACGATCAACGCGCGGTCGGTGTCCATCGACCGCGCCATCGAGAATCTCCACGCTCTACACAATGAGGGCTTCCGTCGCGTCTGGTCGACGCAAATGCCCAATGAACCCGACCTGCTGTCGGTGATTGCCGTCGCCGGTCACGAGGTTCCCGACATCGAGTTCGGCACCTCCGTGCTCCCGATGCAGAACCAGCATCCGATGCTGCTGGCGCAACGCGCACTGACCACCAACGCGATTATCCGCGGTCGGCTGAACCTCGGCCTCGGCCTCAGTCACCAGGTGGTCACCGAGGGCATGTGGGGCGTCTCCTACAAGCATCCGGCAAAGCGCACCAGCGAGTTTCTCGACGGCCTACTCCCGTTGCTCAATGACGAGAAGGTCTCTGCCCCAGGAGATTTGATCACCACGCGCGGCAAACTCACGATGACCGACATTCCCGCACCGCCGGTCTACCTCGCCGCGTTGGGCCCCAAAATGCTGGGCGTGGCGGGTCGTCGTACGTCGGGCACGGTCACCTGGATGACTGGCCCGCAAACCTTGCGCGACCACATTGTGCCGACCCTGCGCGCCGCCGCGATCGAGGCCGGCCGCGCCCCCGACGAAGTGCGCACTGTGGCCATGCTCCCGGTGAGCGTCACCGACGACGTGGCCGGCGCGAAGGCCGTCGCGGCCGAACAGTTCGCCATGTACGACCACCTGCCCTCGTACCGCGCCATGCTCGATCGCGAAGGCTACGAGCACGCGCACGACGCCGCCATTATCGGCAGCGCGGAAGAAGTCACTGCGGGGATTCGCCAGATTGCCGACGCGGGAGTCGACGAGTTTGTCGGCATCCTCTTCGACCGCGACGCCGAAGTGCGCGCCCACACCCGCACCCTGCTGCGCAGCCTCGACCAATAGCCTCGCGCCCCACGGGAGTAGCGCCCACACCACGGCTGTCGCTGCGGCTGCGTCGTACCGCAGTCCTGCACGGCGACGACGAGTCCCCCGACGCGACCAGTTCCGGCCGGTCAGGATCTATTACCGCGCGTGGCGCGAGACCATGGCCGCGGTCACCACCAGCGCAACGGAACTGACCCCCAATAACGCGATCAGCACAAAGAGCTGCATGACCGCTGCGGCGGCCACCGATGCGCCGCCGAGCACCATGCCAACAAAGGCCCCCGGAATGGTGACCAGGCCAACCGATTTGGTCTGATCCAAACCCGGGATCAGTGCACTGGCGGCAGCCGGGCGCACAATCATCTCCCTCGCTTCGGAGTCACTCAGCCCCAGCGACAGGGCTGCCTCGACCTCTCCGTGACGATCCCGCAACGCCTGGTAGGCGTACCGCCCGGCCAACGAGGTGGTGTTCATCGCCCCGCCGAGCATGATGCCCGCGGTGGGAATCACCGCCAGCCCGGTGGGCGGAAGCACCCCGGACAGCACCAACGCGATCACAACGACCGCCGTGGGCGCCGCCACCGGCAGCAGACAGCGCGCCGCATTCGTCGCATGCACCCGCCAACCGGCGCTCGCCCAGTTCCGCTCGGGCAGCATCCGGCCGGCCGACGTCCAAGCCGCCACACCGGACATCAACAGCACAAATGCGGCCGATGCCCACAGCGAGGCGATCACCAGAGCGAGCACCGCCGCGAGGACGGCGAGTTGCCCGGCCGCGCGGAGAATAGAGACCGCCGCGTCGACGGCGTGTCCGGTCCGGCCGAGATAGTTGAGCCCGATCGCGAGCATCGACAGCAGCACCAACGCGACCGCCAAGGCTGGCCCGATCCGGACGACAGAGTCGGCCAATCCTGTCACCGGCCGAGTCCGGTCATCACACCATTCCGATCATGGCCAGACGGTATCGCGCGACGGCTCGGAGTGCTCGTCATCGGATTGCTGTGCGCCGCACTGCGCCGAGTGGCATCCTCGCCTGCATGAGCGAGTCCGCAGTGCCACCAGGGACACGACCACCGGGGATACGACCGCCGGGGACACGACGGACATACCTCGCCGCCGACAGCAATGAGTTCGGCCGCGGCATCTCGTTCTTCGACGCCATCTACGGGTTCTCCGCCACCCTGCTGATTGCGAATCTCGATGCGCCGCCCGGCGATGCCTGGCAGAGCGTGGATGCGCTCCTCGATTCGGGAATCGGATCGCAGTTGTTCGGCTTCGCGTTGAGCTTCGCGGTAATTGTCCTGTTCTGGCGGTCGAACGTCGCGCTCCAGCGGTCGATGACGGGCCTCGACGGTCCCACCATCACCGCGAATCTCCTGGCGGTCGCGCTCGTCATGCTGATCCCCTTCACCACGCAGGGCATCAGCGATCCATCGTCGAACGACTTCGCCCTGCCCACCGCACTGTATGCCCTGAATATCGCGCTGGCCTCACTCGCCCAGATCGCTTTCGGAGAAGTCGGCCGGCTGCGCGGACTGGTGCGCGACCCCCTGACTGGCCGCGCCCGCGCCGTCGAGCTGGCGGCAGCCTGGCTCCCGCCTGTGGTCTTCGGCATCTCGATCCCGATCGCCCTCACCTTCGGCCCGGCGGCCGGCCAGTGGACGTGGCTGTCACTCGCCTTCGGGCTCCCGCTGCTGGGTCGCTTCGACCCCGCCCGGTCGTAGCTCGTCACTAGAATCAATAACGTGTCTGACTCGCGAAACTCGGTGCTGATCACCGTTGACCCCCTCGTGCACGCCATGTTGGAGTCGTCCCGACCACCGGTCGTGCTCGATGTCCGCTGGCAACTCGGCGACACCGACGGCCACAAGAAGTACCGCGACGGCCACCTCCCCGGCGCGGTCTACGTCGATCTCGACGGCGAGCTCGCCGGGCCGCCCAGCATCGCGGCTGGCCGTCACCCGCTCCCGGATCTGACCGAGTTACAGGCCGCCGCGAGACGCTGGGGTATCGACGACGACGTCCCCGTAGTGGTCTACGACGACTGCGGCGGAATGTCGGCGGCCCGCGCCTGGTGGCTACTGCGGTGGGGCGGGCTCACCGACGTCCGCATCCTCGACGGTGGTCTCGAGGTGTGGCGACAGGCCGGGCTTCGTTTGTCCCGCGGCAGCACCGAACCGCGCGGGGGCAACGTCGTCTTGTCGGGCGGCGGTATGCCGACGGCGACGATCGACGACGTCGCCGATACCACTGCACTGCTGCTCGATGCCCGCGCCGGCGAACGCTACCGCGGAGAAACCGAGCCGATCGATCCACGCGCCGGACACATCCCGGGCGCGGTGAGCGCGCCTACCGGCGAGAACCTCACCGTAACCGGCAGCTTCCAGCCCGCGGACGTGTTGCGCGAACGGTTCACCGGTCTCGGCGCGGACCGTGACGTGATCGTCTACTGCGGCTCGGGGGTGACCGCGGCACACGAGATCGCGGCGCTGCAGATCGCCGGGTTCGACGGTGCGGCACTGTATCCGGGGTCGTACTCGCAGTGGAGCAACACCGCTCGGCCCGTCGAACTCGGCTGAGCGGCTAACGCACCTCAATCACGTTGCAGCAGAAAGAAGTACGGGCGATCTGCGCCGCGCTGGTCCATCGCGCCGAGGAGCGTGTCGTCGTCGATCCGGCGGAAGTGGTCGATGATCGGGAGGCCGTCGTAGACCATCGCGGCGCTCACCTTCTCCCGGTAGGAGATTTCGCGGAGCCTGGCGCGGTGGCGGCGGGTCCGTAGGAGCCGGAATCCGGCCTGACCGCCCGGCGGCAGCCACCGGGGAACGCGGTCGCCGAGCTTGTTCAACGACCCAAGCGGTATCAGCTTCGGATTCACCGGATAGAGATCACCAGGCGTGCCGAAGAGCAGCGGATGCACGTGGTCGGCATCGGCGAATTCTTTTCCGTACCAACCGGATACGTCCAGTAGTCCATCCATCGGGTGGCAAGTGGGGACCTCGCTGCCGTGCCAGCGGCCATACATTTGCGCAACGTCGACCGGTTCGAGGGCGTCAAAGATACTGAGCGCTTCAGCGGCGTCGAGGCCGGCCTGCAGAGCTGCGATGCCGGTCATCGCGCCACCGCCGGAGCGGTGCGGTCACCATCGTCGGAGTTGGCGCGGGACACCGGGCAACCCCCCGGGAAGGTGCCGAGCTGCTCAACCACGACCGCACCCTTGCGGTAGGTCTTCATCCGAGAGCTGCGCTCAAATCGCTTGGCGCGCAGGCGCGGTGGCAGCATCCGGACGAATCCCGCGCGGGTGGCCATCGCGGCGCGGCCGACGCTGCGGGCGAGGTTGGACGGCTCCTTGTACCCGAGCGCCGCGATCAATGGCGGATCCATGAGCGAGCGCGAGAACCAGCGCACGCCGGGGCGGGCGAACCGCGGGTAGAAGCTGGATAGCAATTCCAGCGTGGTGTCGGCGACACGACGCCCACCTGCGTCGTAGGAGAAGTGCTCCGCCTCGTAGTCGTCCATAAATGCGGCGAACTCCTCGTAGGTCTCCGGGATGTCTTTGATGTTCATGTGCCTGCCGAGCGTGCGGTAGTAGTGCACCGACGCGACCACCTCGTCGTACGTCATCGCGCGCCAGCCGTAGTCGTCGATCCAGCGCTTGGGCACCACCACGAAGGTTGCCAGCACGTAGCGCATGTCGTCGTTGGAGATGTCGTAAGCGCGATGCATCTGGTTGATGCGCCGGATGGCTGCCTTCGCGTCGCCGTCGGCAAAACCGCCGACAAGCGGCTGCTCGAGAAGAAGCACCGTGTCGTCGTACCGCTTCTGGGTGTCATCGAATCCGCCCGAATCATCAAGCAGCGCACCGACACTCGGTACCGCGTAGGTGCGGAACAGGGCGAAGCTGAGTGACTGATTAAAGTCCCACGGAAAGTCGTAGGTCGCGAGATTGCGGTAGATCTGCTCGAAGTCGGTCTGCGGGTCGAGTCCCCGATTACGGTCCCAGCGAAACATTCGGTGCGCCTCTCCTTCATGTGCGTCCGGGCCCAGGATAAGTTGACTTATGCGCCATGGCAAGGGGCCGCGCCGACATGGCAGAATCGGCGGCATGACCCGTTCGTCGACACCAGTGGCCTCCCCGCTCCGCGACCGATTCCTGGAAGCCGGGCTACGGGTGCTCGGGCGCGACGGCTACGCCAGATTCAAACAGGCCGCGATCTGCGCGGAGACCGGGTTGACCACCGGCGCCTTCTATCACTCGTTCACAAGCTGGAAGGAGTTTGAGGTCGCCCTGATCGAACACTGGCGCGCGGCGGCCACCGACCAACTGGTGACCTGGCTCGACGCGCAACCGAACGCCCAGGAACGCGTCGATGCGCTCGTGTCGGTGGCGTTGGCCCTGCCACACCAATCGGAGGCGGCCATCCGTATCTGGGCGGCCGGCGACGACCGGGTGCGCTACGCGCTCGAACAGATCGACTTGATCCGCCGCGAGGCCGTCGCCCGGTACACACGCGATCTCGGGGTCGACCACGCGCATGCCGACCGCCTGGCCGCCAATGCGATGCTCCTGCTTATCGGCCACCAAATGTCCGGCCTCGACCTGAGCGAACTGGATTGGAGTATGCGGCACGCCTTGGAGACCGATCCGCAGGTGCGGGCCGCACTCGCCCGCTCCGAACCTTGAGCGCGCCGAGCACTCAGTCCGGCAATGCCGAGTAGTCGGCCACCTGGCCGCGGCTCGGCGCCTTTTTCATCGCCCACAGCAGGTGAGGCAGACTGCGCAGCGGCAGCCGGGCAGGCCAGCCATTGGGGCGTACCAGCGCCTCGGTGCCACCATCGACGGTGACCACCGAGCCGACCATGAAGTCGGCGGACGGCGAGAGCAGCATCATCGTCCAGTCGGCGATCTGCTCGACGGTGCCATACTCGCGTGCCGGAACCGGGAAGCTGCGCACTTGTTTACCGGTAGGACTCGCCAGCTGCGCACGCAACAGTGGGGTCAGCACCGGACCCGGGGCCAGCAGATTGAGCCGGATTCCCGCACCCGCCCATTGGGCAGTCACGGCGCGTTCACGGCACCAGTGGCTCACCGCCAACTTGGACGCCGCATAGGCGACCGGCGGGGCCAGCGGTCCGCGCCGGGTGATGATCCGCGCCGCCCCCGCAGTGTCGCCGCGCTTGAGTAGGCGCACTGCGCGGCCGGGCACGAACGGGGTGGAGGTGGTCGAGTTGGAGCCGATCACCACCACTTTGGCTTTGTTGGCGGCAGCCAGCGCGGGCCGCAGACCGGACAGCAGTTCGGTCACCCCGAGCACGTTGACCTCGACGATGGTTCGCTCGGCACCGCGCTTAGGCCCGAGGCCAGCAGCCAGGACCGCACCGTCGAGGCGCTCATCGCACCGGCTCAACACCTCGTCGATAGCGAGCTGCCTACCCGCTGGGATCGACAGATCGGCCACCACGTCCGCGTCGACGCGGTCGACACCGATCACCCGATGGCCCGCCTCGCGCAGCCGCGCAACTACTTGCGCACCCATACCAGAAGCCGACCCTGTCACCAGATAGTTGCCCACGAGGCCATCCTATGTGCCGACGAGGCGCTCCTCCGTGATGGCCTGATGCACATCCGGTAGCGGGGACTATGTTGTCTCTATGCCTCGAAGGTTTGCCGCCCTAGCCGCCGCGCTCGCCATCACCACCGCCTGCCTCGCACCAGCGGTGAGCTCAGCCGCGCCCGCCGCGGAAGGACCGCTGGCGACCAGCCAGGACACCGGCGGATTCCGGCTGAATCTTGCTCAGGTGGGCGCCACTCGCACGCTGACGCTACCCGGCCAGAACACCGACCTTCCTCTCGTCCTCGCCGTACCCGCAGGCACCACCCCGGTCTCGATCATCGGCGACGCCTCGCTGCCCGCCTATGTGACCGGCGGCGACATCGACGTGCTCCAGGGCGATCGGCTGATCTCGCGCACCGCGATCGAAGGGCGTGGTCGCGCGCCGATCACTTTGCCACTCAACGGGATTCAGGTCGACGACACGACCGCCTCCGTCGAGCTCACGCTGCGCACCCATCTCCGCACCGACGGATACTGCAATTTCGATCCGCTCGACGGACTGCGCCTCACCTCCGCCGAAGCCACGTTCACCGGCACCCCCACAGCTCCCCGCTCGGTCAGCGACTTCCTGCCCGCCGCCTTGACCAAGGTGACCTTCTACATTCCTTCCGATCCCAGCTCGGCCGAAGGCGCAGCCGCCGTCCGCTTGGGCACATCGATCGTGGCTCACTACGGTTCGGCCGCACCGGCACAGATCGAGACCCGCGCACTCGCGCGGGACGCGACCATGGCGCCGCCCCCCGCCGCCGATCCGCTGGAGCGGCAAGTCGTGATCGCCGGCAACCTGCCCGGCGGTCTCACGCTGGCCCCGGGCGGACGTTATCTCACTCTGGGCGGTGACCAACTGGAGAACGAAGCCGAGTTCCTCAGCTCGAATATCGCGCCGCTGGCCATGGCGAGCAAAGCGATCCCCGGCAATCCGCTGCCCGCACCGCAACTGGCTCGCGAGGTCGCCGACCTCGCCGACCTCGGTGTCGGCGACCAGTACGTCAGCACTGTCGGCTGGCCGAGCGTGTCCTTCGGCATCGACCAGACCCGGATCGGCCGCCCCGTGCACGACGTCCGGGTCCAGCTGATCGGCACCTACACCCCACCGCCGAGCGGTAGCGGCGGCCGGGTAGTGGTCCGCTCTGGAGATACCGTCCTCGACTCCTGGCCCGCCGAGGGTTCGGGAACCTTCGACCGCTGGGTCCAGATCCCCGACGATGTGCTCCATCGCTTCACCGCGGTCACCCTGACCGTCGAACGCGGCGACACCCGCATGAACTGTGGCGACGCCTATCGCTCCAGCCTTTCCCTCTCGTCGGCCGGACTCATCGAGAGCTCCGCCGTAAGTTCGGCGGTTCCGCCCGGCTTCGATTCGCTGCCCCAAGCGCTGATGCCGCGCACGCAGCTGGCCTGGACCCAGGGCGACGTGGCCGACGTATCCCGCGCCATGATGTTGATGACCGGCCTACAACGGTTATCCGTCGCACCGCTCGGCGTCGACCTGGTCGCGATGGCCGACGTTGATCGCCTCCGCCCGGCCGTGCTGATCGCCGCGAACGGCACCGGCCTGCCCGAGCTCACGCTCCCGGTTACCAGCCAGGACGCTTCCGCCATCGACGTCGCCGGAGTCGACGGGCAGCCCGCAGTGATCAACGAGCCGACGACCCCGTTCGGCTCACTGCAAGTGGCGTCCGCCGTGTCCGGGTCGGCCACCACACTGGTCGCCACGTCGACCGGTGCACCGGAACTGCTCGATTCCGCCCTCCGCTGGCTGAGCGCCGATCCCGAGCGATGGAACGCTCTCCGCGGCTCGGCGATGCTGATGTCCAAAGACCTCCCGCCGGTCTTCTTCGTCTCCCCCGCTGTTCCGGAGCCCGCGCATACGCTGAGCACCGGTGGCCGGATCGGCATCGGTATCGGTATCGTCGCCGCCATCGGCGCGCTCGGTCTCGGCGTCTGGGCGGCGTTGCGGCGCCGCGCACGCGGACCAGCCACCTCCCCGCATTGAATCTCCGCGACATGACCGTCTCCGCACCGGAAGCGCTGGCACCACCGACCGACCTCGCCGGGAAGTCGACCCGCACCCGCGTGCCGATCACCCCTCTGCGGGTGACCGGGCGCTGGGCGGTGCTCCTCGGACTGACGGTCTTCGCCTTCAGCGACACCTTCGAGGCGATCCGCGCCGAGATGGCCGCGCACACGCTGCTTACCTACCTGCCGGCAGCGGCGATCTTGTGCCTCGTCGCGGCGATCGGCGTGACCCTCCGGCACGATGCTGAACCGCCGATCTACGACCGGGAAACAGACTTCATCGTTGGCGGCGCGGTGCTCCTGGTCAGCCTCGTGTTCGCTGGGCCACTCAACCGGCGGTACCTGCCGGCGTACCTGGTCACGCACGTCGACGTGCTGGCACTCCTGCTCTTCTTGTTCGCCGGCTGCGTGCTGGTGTTCGGACTGCGGCCCGCCATGCGCTATCGCTGGGTATGGCTCCTGAGCCTCTCGCTGTTCCCCATGCCGTATCGAGTGGCCGTCATCTCCTTGGGCAACACCCGACTCGCCGCCGGCGCAGTGATGCTGCTCCTCGCAACGGCCGCCACCGCCGTCGCCGTCGGGCGTACCCGGCGCGCCGCCCTCATCGGTGGACTGACCGCGGCCTGCCTCGGTGCCACGCTCCTCGCGATCGTGTGGACCGCCGCCCCCGACGCCCGCGTCCTGGTCTACCAGTGGATTCCCGCGGTCGTCGGCGCTCTCACCACCGGCGGCATCTTCTACGTGAAGCAGCGCCGCGGCACCGGAAGCCTGCAACCGTTCCCGCACCGCGAGCTGCAGCCGCTCACCGCTCCACGGGTCCCCCGGGCGATGATCCTGCTGGCGGCAGTTTCGGTGGTGGTACATCTGATCGGCGCACCACAGGTCACCACCGATGCCGGGGTCACCGTCCCCGGCCTGGACACACTGCCGCCGCTCATCGTGCCCACCGCCTGGCAGCAGATCGAGAGCAGCGGAGTCACGCCGTCGCTCAGCAACGGTTGGCATGCGGTCCGCTCCCGACAGATCATCGAGCAGCGGGTCGGCGACCCCCGCTTCGACCGCGATGCCCGGCCGCGACGCGTCGCCGTCGACGCGATCGAGACCGATACGCCCCTGACGCTCGACATCTACATCCCAGCGATGCAGTACGACGCCAGCGGCCTCCGGTTCTCCTCACCCGCCAAGATCACGCTCGCCGGTGGCGTGATGGGCATCCTGCAGACGATGGTCGACGACCGGAGCAACGTCACCTACAACCGGCTGATGTGGCGGTGGAACAACGGTGTCTACACACAACAGGTGACTCTCTACTCCGTCGACAATCACGAGAACACCGCCCAATTTCCCCAGTTGCTCCGCCGCCGAGAAACCTGGCAGGTGGCCGAGGGCATGCTGACCTTGCTCTTGCGCGGAAACGCCGTCACTGAGGATCAGAATCCGCAATTCAAGGATCGCGAATTGCTCACCGAATGCGCGAATGCACTGATCGACACCCAGGTTGCCGCGATCGGCGTACCGCATGAGTGAGCACAACGACCCGGCCAACGACGCCATCGCACCGGTTGCCGTCCGCCCCGCTGATAACGCCGCGGTGGCCGCGCTGCTTGCCGACCCGCGGTATCGCACCGCGATGCTCGCCGAGGCCGTCGACGGGCTTCGCACCCGGTTTCCCGACGCCTCGGCGGCCGTAGCGTTCACCCGGATCCAACAGGTCATCGGTTTCACTCTCGCGGCGATCGTGGTCGCATGCACCGTCGCCTGGCCGATGCCCACCGTCATCACACTGACGTCGATCATGACCGTCGTCTACGTGCTGACGTTTGCCGACCGCCTGCTGCTCTTCGGCCGCGGCCTGACCAACGGCGCCATCGAAATTCCCGACGAACAGGCCCGCGCGATTCCCGACGACGACCTGCCCAGCTATACGATCCTGATCCCGGCCTACAACGAGCCAGAGGTGGTCGGCGAGCTGATCGCCAACATGCACGCCCTCGAGTATCCAAAGGACAAGGTGCAGGTCCTGCTGCTCCTGGAGGCCGACGACGACGTCACCATCACGGCCGCACACGGTCTCGACGACGACGACATGGTCACCGTCGTCCTGGTGCCGCCCGCCGATCCGCGTACCAAGCCGAAAGCGTGCAACTACGGTCTCGGCTTCGCCACCGGAGACATCATCACCATCTACGACGCCGAAGACGCGCCCGATCCACTGCAACTGCGCCGGGTCGCGGCAGCGTTCATCGACGCCGACAACGACGTGGTGTGCATCCAAGGCAAGCTGAGCTTCCACAATGCCACGGACAACACGCTGACCAAATGGTTCACCGCCGACTACGGCATCTGGTTCGGCTTCCTCCTGCCCGGCATCATGGCCAGCCACTCGCCCATCCCCCTGGGCGGCACATCAAATCACTTCCGCCGCACCCTGCTCGACGAGATCGGTGCCTGGGACCCGCACAACGTCACCGAAGACGCCGACCTCGGCGTGCGCATCGCCGCCCGTGGATACCGGACCGCCGTGATTGATTCGGTAACGATGGAAGAAGCCAACGTCGACGGCATCAACTGGATCCGTCAGCGATCCCGCTGGTACAAGGGCTACATGCAGACCTGGCTGGTCCACATGCGCCACCCGGTCCGGCTGTGGCGGACCCTCGGGTTCACGCAGGTGTACCGCTTCACCTTGCTACTGGCTGGCACCCCGCTGATCGCCTGCGTGAACATGGCGTTCTGGATGATTCTACTGATCTGGATCACCGGCCAGCCCGCTGCAATCGCCCAACTGTTTCCCGGCCCGCTCTACTATCTGGCGCTGATTTCGCTGATCTTCGGCAACGGTGCGGCGATCTACATGAACATCGTCGCCATCCGAGAGGATGACCGACCCGAGCTGTTCGGGTCGGCGCTGCTCGTTCCCGCCTATTGGGTGATGATGTCGGTCGCCGCAATCAAGGGCATGTGGCAGCTGATCACCAGCCCGTCGTACTGGGAGAAGACCGTCCACGGCCTCGCCACCAGCAACGCCGATCGCCATGACACGGCCGACGACGCTGACTCAGGGTCGGTCCGGTGATCCGCCCCGCCCGCCCGGTACGCCCGGTCGCGTTCGCGATCTTCGTCGCCTGCTGGATCGGATACCTCGCTGCCGGCGTGTATCTGACCGTCGATCAGCAATTCTTCTTCGGGGATGCGCTCTCCCGGGTGCAGGCCGCGCAGAGCGTGCTCTTCAGCCGGGATCCGCACCTAGCGGCAATCGGCTTCATCTTCACCCCGCTGACCGCCCTCGTCCAATTGCCACTGATCGCGCTCTCTCCGTGGATTCCGGCGATGACCGCCGACGCCCTGTCCGCCGTGATCATGTCCTCGGGGTTCATGGCGGGCAGCGTCGCCATGGTCGCCGGCATCGGCCGCGATCGCGGCGCACCCCGCACACTCTGGGCCATCGTCGCCGCTGCCTTCGCCCTCAACCCGATGATCGTGCTCTACGCCGCGAACGGGATGAGCGAAGCCCCGGCCGTGTTCTTCACCGTCTGGGCCATTCGCTCGCTGATCCGCTGGGCCGATACCGACGACGTGCACGATTTGATCGTCGCCGCCATCGCCTTCGCCCTGGCTTTCCTGACCCGCTACGACCTCGGGGCCGCCGCCGTGCTCGGCGCCGTGGTGGTCGCGGTGGTCAGCTTCCGGCGCCATCGGGACTCGATCGAACTGCGCCGCACCGACCGATCCCGCCGCACCCGCCGCCAGCGCGCCGTGATCGACGCCGGACTACTCCTGATCCCGAGCGCCGTCGCCTTCGGAGTGTGGGCGATCACCAGCTGGATCATCACCGGCGAGTTGCTCGCCCAGTTCACTTCCGAGTACGGCAACGCGGCGATCATCGCCACCTCCGGTGGGTCCGGTTCGACGACCGTCGCCGAGGCACTCGTGTTTTCGGCCTCCGAGATGCTGCTGCTGGCTCCGCTCTTGCCGCTCCTGCTGATCGTCGTCGTCGTGGTCCGGTACCGGCGCCACCGCCTATACCCGCTCATTGTCGTACTCGCCGTCACCGGTGCGGTCTTGGGCTTCCAGACGCTCGCCTATTCGCGGGGGATGACCTTCGGCTTCCTACGCTTCTACCTCGCGGTGATCCCGCTCGCGGCTGGCGTCGCAATGCTCGCGGTCCGCGCCCAGCGACCGGTGCCGTGGCGCCGACTGGGTCGCCATGCCGAGCCGCCGCCGATGCCCGAGTTCCCCGCCTCCCGTCGGCTCACCGTCGGCGCCGGGGCGTTCGCCGTGCTCGCGATGGTGGTAGCGATCCCAGTCACTGCCGCCGGGATGACCTCCCC
>NZ_JBAQWU010000144.1:0-11479 GCF_049299075.1 Gordonia sp. (in: high G+C Gram-positive bacteria) | reverse complement strand
GTTCGCGCCGGGCCCGCAGTTCGGACCGGCCGGTCAGCAGGTGGCTGCGTACGGCCAGCCGCCTGTGCCCCCGTTCGGCGATCCGCCCTCGCCCGCGGGCGGCAATCGTCGTCGTAACTGGCTAGTCGGCGGTGCCGTCATTGCGGTGCTGGCCGTGATCGCCGTCGTCGCCCTGGTATGGCTGACTGGTCGTCCGGGCGCGGAGGCTGGCGCGAGCTCGGCCGATTCCGCGGCACTGGACATGCTGGCCGCGGTCACGAAGAAGGACACCACCGCCGTCGTCGAACTTATTGCACCGGCCGAGGCCGGATCGATGCGGCAGATCCTGGACAACGCGCAGGCCAAGGCCGAGAGTGTCGGCGTTCAGAAGGGCGGTGGGCACGACGGACTGCTAGCAGGCGTGATGATCACCACGGAGAACGTGCGGACCAGCGTCGAGGACCTGCGCGGGAACCTGGCGCGTGTCACTTTTACCGGGGGCACCCTCACCGCGCACTTCGACCCGGCCTCAGCCAACCAGGGGCTCAAGGATCTGGTCGGCAACGATCTGGAATCTGGTCAGGGCACCATCGATGTCAACGAGATGCGGGTCTCCGGCTACGACGGTGAATCGAAAGATCCGTTCGTGATGGTCGTCAAGCAGAACGACCGCTGGTATGTGAGCCCGGCCTACACCGCGATCGAATACTCGATGCTCGACGCCGGTCGCAACTACGCGGACTACAACGCTTCCGTGGTTGACCCACGGGGTTTCGAAACCCCCGAAGCCGCCGCGGGCGGCTTCGTTTCCGCGCTCTCCGAATCGGTAGACAAGAACAACCTAGATCCGGTGATCGCCGTCCTCCCGGCCTACTTTGGTGAACTCGCGGCGACGTACCGAACGTTCCTCACCGATGAGGTCGATCTGAACGAGGTCGACCAGTTGACGTTCGCCGACGGGAAGTTCTCGTCCGAGGAGCGCAGCGGGGTGACCTTCGTCAACGTCGACAACCTCGCCTTCACAGCTGTCGCCGACGGTGAGCGTGTGCAAGGTGTCATCTCCGGCGGCTGCCTGCGGATCGACGGAGAATCCGAGCAGCACTGCGGCGATCAGGTGGTGCGGGGACAGCTGGGAATGTCGAGTGTGGCGGGAAACCTCGCGAGCAAGAGCGCCGTCGTGGCCACCCAGGATGTCCTCGGCTGGCATATCGATCCGGTGCAGAGTGTGTTGGGCGGCATTCGCTACAGCCTCGACAACGTCACCGAAGATCAGCTGTACCGCCTGATCGGCTTCAACGGCGGCGTGGCAGAGATGGCGATGCAGGCGAAGGCCGATGCCAGCATGGAGGGTAAAAACTCAGTCACCCTGACCTTGCCCGACGGACCGCGGAACTCAGCGAGCATGGGCGTCGTCGACGTCGAGGTACAGGCTGGCCAGCCGGTGACCATCGGACTGACCGGCGGACGCTCATCGGGCCACGAGACGTTCCGGGTACACACCTCGGACGGGATCGCGCGCACCTCCGACGGCTCGCGGTGGGGCTCCGCGTCAAGCCCACTCACCTTTACTCCGCAGACGACCGAAACGGTGAAGATTGAGGTCCAGGGCGATCCAAATACGAGCGTGGAGGTCACCCGCCGATAAGCGGGCCGTCGTGCCGGGGGGTAGCCGACGGGTCGGGAGTACGCCAGGATAGGTGGCGTGGACCTTCCGGTGAACCCGCCCGTCGCGCCGATGCTCGCGAAGGCGGTCACGGCGGTGCCGCCGCAGCCCGAAGCGGAACCGGCGTGGTCGTATGAACCGAAATGGGACGGCTTCCGGGCGCTGATCTTCCGGGACGGCGACGACATCGAGATCTCTTCGCGGGGCGGCAAAGATCTTGCGCGGTACTTCCCGGAGATCGTCGAGTCGGCTCGGGCCGGGCTGCCGGAGAAGTTGGTGCTCGACGGCGAGATCTGTGTGCCCAAGGTGCGGGACGGTGTCTCGCGACTCGACTGGGATTCGCTGTCGCAGCGCATTCACCCGGCCGCCTCGCGGATCGCGAAGCTGTCCGAGGAGACGCCGGCGATGTTCATCGGTTTCGATGCCCTCGCGCTGGGTACCCGGAACCTGATGGAGGAGCCGTACTCGCTACGCCGGGAAGCGCTGCTCAAAGCGGTCGGCGCCGATCCGCGGCTCAAGGTCAGCCGCGTCACGCAGGACGCGACGCTGGCGCAGGAATGGTTCACTGCCTTCGAAGGCGCCGGCCTCGACGGCGTCGTCGCCAAGCAGCTCGACGGGCGCTACCTCCCCGGAAAACGCGAGATGCTCAAGATCAAGCACAAGCGCACCGCCGACTGCGTGGTGATGGGGTACCGCGTGCACAAGAGCGGAACCGGCCTCGGCTCCATGCTGCTTGGGCTGTACGACGACGGTGAGCTCCGGATGGTCGGGGGTTCCAGTGCCTTCTCCGACGCGAAACGCCTTGAGCTGCAACAACAATTCGAGAAGCTGCGGATCGATCCGGACGGGGTGGCGCCGGGTGAGGTGAACCGGTGGCGGTCGTCGGAAACGGGGGAGTGGATCCCGATCCGGCAGGAGTTGGTCGCCGAGGTGGCCTACGACCAGATGGAGAAGATGCGCTTCCGGCACACCGTGAAGTTCCTGCGCTGGCGGCCGGACCGCGCACCGGAAAGCTGTACCTACGACCAGCTCGACGTTCCGCTGACCTACGACGTATACGACGTTCTGGAGGGATCCTGATGCCCAAGCCGAAACCGGAGATGCTCGACGTCGACGGCGTCGAGGTGAAGCTCAGCAATCCGGACAAGATCTACTTCCCGGAACTGGGCGACGACGGCGGCCGCAAGCGCGACCTGGTCGAGTACTACCGGACCGTGGCCCGGCAGGGTGCGCTGATGACCGCGATCGCCGGCCGTCCGACGTACCTGGAGCGCTATCCGGACGGTGTCGACGGCGACCAGATCTATCAGAAGCACCTGACCAAATACCACCCGGGTCACGTCGAGTCGACCGAGGTGGTGTTCCCGTCCGCACGGACGGGTCAGGCGTTCTGCCCGCGGATTCCGGCCGACGCGGTGTGGGCCGCGAACTTCGGGACGCTCACCTTTCACACGTGGCCGACGCTCGCGCCGGGAGCGAAGCGAGCGGGCGACATGTCACCGTCCCCGGACAACGACCATCCCGACCAACTCCGGCTCGATCTCGATCCGTCCGGTGACACCACCTACGCCGACGCTCGGCGGGTGGCGCTCGACCTGCTCCGGCCGCTGCTCGACGAACTCGGTCTCCCCGGCTTCCCGAAGACCTCCGGCAAGCGCGGCGTGCACGTGTACATCGCGATCGAACCGGGCTGGGACTTCGTCGCGACCCGGCGCGCGGTGATCGCGCTCGCCCGGGAGCTGGAACGGCGTGACCCGGCTGCGGTCACCACCTCGTGGTGGAAGGAGGAGCGCGGCGACCGGGTGTTCATCGACTTCAATCAGAACGCGCGCGATCGCAGCATGGCGTCGCCTTATTCGGTCCGCAAGACCCCGCGCGCACTGGTCTCCACCCCGCTGACCTGGGGTGAGCTCGCCGACGCCGAGCCAGTGGACTTCACGATCTCGACGGTGCCGGCGCTCCTCGCGCGGCGCGGCGATCCGTGGGCGGACATCGACGCCAGCCGGGTCGGTATCGAGGCGCTGCTGGAAATGGTTCAGCGAGACGACGCCGTCGGCCTGGGGGACATGCCGTATCCGCCGAGCTATCCGAAGATGCCCGGCGAACCGCCGCGGGTGCAGCCGAGCAAGAAGGTCGCTGAGCACTGGGACGCGCAGGGCAACCGCGTCGAGTAGCGGGGACGCGGTTTCGACTCGGGTCGTCCGGTCGACCGTCGATCCGATGGTTGAGCCGGGACGAGGAGCGAGGTCCGTGTCGAAACCACACCCCACACGACGTGACTTAGGGCCGTGTCGGCCGCCCGTGAGGATCGGTTAGGCTCAGCTAATGAAGTTCGCTCGTTTTGCTGTCATCAGTCTGCTCGCGCTGTGCACCGCGATCGCCGCCGCCGTGCTGGCGCCGGCCGCCGAAGCCGCGCCGTACAGCCCTGCCATCACGGTGTTCTTGGCCGACGGGGTCACCCCGGTCGGCCAGACGCAACTGCACCCCGGCGACGTCGTCGTCGTGAAGGGCACCGGGTTTGATCCCAACGCCAATACCGACGGTTTGCCGGTGCCGGTGCCGACGGGTGTGCCGCACGGCACGTTCGTCACCTTCGGCAAGTTCGACCAGGACTGGCGTCCGTCAAAGGGCGCGCCGGAGTCGGCGCGCACCACTGACCGCGCGCAGACCAAATGGGCGATCTCCGATGACGCCCTCAGCCGGGTGCCGAATGCGCCCTTCGATATGCGGCGCACCGTTCGGGTGGGTTCGGTGCCACTGCACCGCAATGGCACCTTCACCGCCAAGATCACGCTGACCACCCCCAAGGACGTTCCGGCCAACGGGCGCTGGGGCATCTACACCTTCGGTGCGGCGGACTCGGTCAACGCGGCGCAGGAATTGTTCGTACCGGTCAACTACTCCACCGCGCCGGGCCCCAACACCCCGGCCGCGGCCGTCCGCAACATAGTTTGGGCGTACTCGCCGAACTTCTACTCGACGTTCGCTAAGAGCGCTCAGGGCGCCGTGATCGGGAAGAATGGCGCATCGGTTTCCGATGGCAAACTCGGCTACGAGCTGACCGCCAATACCGTGCGCAACGGTGCGGGAGAGCTGCGCTACACCGGGACCGTCGTCGCCTACACGCGCTTCCATCTCTATGAGATCGCCCTGACCGACCCGATCATCCGGATCAACGGCACCAAGGCCGTTGTCACGCTGAAGACGTCGACAACCGATCAGAACGGCACCGACGGGCTGCGCCGGATCTCGGTGGCCGACCTGACTCTCACCCCCGCGCAAGTGGCGAAGCTGGGTCGCGGCGAGAACGTCCTCGGTGTTCCTGCGACCTTCCGCGGCGGCGTCACTCCGCCGCTGCTGGGTCTGCTCTCCGGTGGCCCGGCGTCGCCGGTGAACTTCGTCTTCTGACGGCGAACTCGAGCCTCATCGTCGCGCCCCGTTCCCGCATGCCGCGGTGCGGGGCGCGATGTCGTCTCATCGGGTGAATCTCTTCGAGAATCGCCCGACAGGCCGGTTACTCGCTGGTTTCCTCTGGTCAGAGTCGGCTAACTTGTCGATTCATGAAGAGTCTCATCACCCTGCTGCTGGCCGTGGCGGTGACCGCCCAACTCGGCGTGGCGGCCGCTGCGCAGGCCGCCCCCGAATCCGTGCCGTTCCCGCAGACGCTTGGCGAATGCCGCGCGGTCGGTCTGGTCGGCGCGAGCCTCAGTGACCGATACTTCACGCCCAAGGTGGTGGGCAGCCGGACCCAGTTGGAGGCCGGTCTGCGGGCGACCGGAAAGCCGGTCCGGTTCAGCGCCTCGGCTGGCCGCAGCACGTTCAAACCCGGTACGGGGACCGACCGGCAGCACGGCGGCGGACTGGAGGTGGTGAAGAAGATGCGGGCCCGCGGTGTCGACTGCTTCCTGATCACCTTCGGCACGAACGACGCCGCGCAGGCGAAGGGCGACCGCGCAGAGCTGCGCCGCCGGATCGAGCTGGTGATGGCGGCCGCCGGTCCCTCGTCCAAGGTCGACTGGGTGGCCCCGCAGACGGCGGGGCGCGGGACCGGCGGGTTCAGCGATCGGTCGATGGCGGCGATGCGCCGCGAACTGGTCGAGGCAGACCGCAGGCACCAGAACCTCGACGTGAACCATTGGGAGCGGGTCCAGAAGGATTCACCTGCCTTCTGGGCGCCCGATCAGGTCCATCTGTGGGGTGGCCGTGGCGTCTATGCCGAGTACGTGGTGCGGTCGCTCCATATCAACGGCTCGCGCTGACTGCGCGGTGGGCGCCTTGGGCAGACCGATAAGGTCAACTCGTGACCGTTGAGCAAGAACCCGGGAAAGAGTCGCGGCCGGTCGGCCTCCGTGAGAGCGACGACGCCAAAGTGGCGCCTGCGGTGCGGGCGATGGCGGCCTGGACCTGGCGTCTGCTGCTGATCGGCGGCGGGATCGTGGCCGCCGGCTACCTGTTCAAGAGGTTCGAGGACGTCCTCTTCCCTATCGCGCTAGCGCTGCTGCTTTCCGCCTTCCTGCTGGGTCCCGTCGAGTGGGCCGTGCGCAAGGGCGTGCCTCGGGTGCTGGCGGTGCTGCTGGCCATCTTCCTGACTATTCTTGCGTTGCTTGCACTGGTGGGATTCGTTATACAGCAAGCAATTTCCGGCGGCCCCGACCTCGTCTCGCAGTTCCTGCACACCATGGACCAGACACGTGAGTGGCTTGCCACCGGTCCGCTGCACATTGATTCGGACATGCTGCGCGCCGGCCTTAACGACTTGACTGGGTGGGTCAAAGCGCACGAGGGCAAACTTGCCAGCGGCGCGATCGGTACGGCGGCGTTCGGTGGCCGGATCGGTACCGGCATCCTGCTGACCGTCTTTCTGATGATCTTCTTCCTGTACGACGGACGCAACATGTGGACGACCTTCACCAAAGTGGTCCCGACGGGGTCGCGGGAATGGGTGCGGGGCGCCGGCACGGCAGGCTTCGGGACGCTGGAATCGTACGTGCGGGCGACCGTCATCGTCGCCGCGATCGACGCCACCTGCATCGGTATCGGTCTCGCCATTCTGGGTGTGCCGATGGTGCTCCCGCTGGTAGCGATCATCTTCCTGGGCTCGTTCATCCCGATCGTCGGCTCATTTGCCGCGGGCACACTCGCGGTCTTCGTCGCGCTGACCACCCAAGGCTGGGTACACGCGGTCATCGTGCTGTGCCTGTTGGTGCTGGTGATGGCCGTCGAGGGGCATGTGCTGCAGCCCTTCCTGCTGGGCTACTCGGTGAAGCTGCACCCGGTCGTCGTGATCCTGTCCATCGCGGTCGGTATCATGCTGGCCGGTATCGTCGGCGGTCTCCTCGCCGTCCCGTTCGTCGCGTTCCTGGTGACCGCCTTCCGCTGGCGGCCCGGCCAAGTCCCGCCGCCGCACAAAGAAAGCAAGCTCACGGCCTGGCTCCGCCACACCTTCAGTCGGCATCACATTGTTTCCGCCCCCGCCCCGGCCGTTTCGGCTGCGGAGGCGGCTGGCGACGCCGCAGTGACCCCGACGCCGTCGGACTAGCACGCCTCGTCGTCGTTCCGGCGCCTCCCGCCCATTCGGGCGCCCTATCTCGGCTGCCGCGTCCTCCCGGGCGGGCGTGTGAGCCGGGGTAGGGCGCTTGAGCGGGGAGGGGGCGGGTGAGGGGGAGCGGAGGATAGGGGAACCGTCGCCGTTCGTTCCTCGCGGCTCCTCCCGAATCCGCCCTGCCCAAATATGCTGCTGGACCCCACCCTCGTACCTCGGGTGGGGTCCAGCAGCATGGCGGAGGATAGGGGATTCGAACCCCTGAGGGCTATTAACCCAACCCGCGTTCCAGGCGAGCGCCATAGGCCACTAGGCGAATCCTCCAGGCGCTAATGATCGTAACGGGTGTGCCGCCGCGTTCCCAAAACGGACCCGCTACACTTGTCCATGGATCCCGCGCGGCGTGCATCCTGTGAACTCCCCCAGGGCCGGAAGGCAGCAAGGGTCAACGGGCTCTCTCGGGTGCGCGGGGTCCGCTAATTTTGTACTACCACCGCTTGAGTTTCCGGGAAGGTCCCCGTTGAACTATCACTCGATGAGCGCAGATCAGCTTCGTGAGACCCAGGCGATCTTGCGGGCCAAGTACGACAACCTTTGCGCCGCCGGGCTCAAGCTCGACCTCACCCGAGGCAAGCCCGCTGCCGACCAACTCGATCTCTCCGAGCCGATGCTCTCGATGCCAGGCGAGGGCCATCACGTCAGCGCCGACGGCGTCGACTGCCGCAACTACGGTGGTATCAACGGGCTGCGCGGTATCCGCGAGATCTTCGGCGAACTGCTCGGCACCGGCACCGACCGGATCCTCGCCGAGAACAACGCGAGCCTGCAGATCATGCACGATCTCACCGTCTTCGCACTGCTCACCGGCACCCCCGACTCGGAGCGCCCGTGGTCCAAAGAAACCGGGCCGCTGAAGTTCCTGTGCCCGGTCCCCGGCTACGACCGGCACTTCTCGATCACCGAGCAGTACGGCATCGAGATGATCAACGTCCCGCTGAACCCGGACGGCCCCGACGTCGACGCCTGTGCGGCGCTCGTCGCGAGCGACCCGGCCATTAAGGGCATGTGGGTGGTCCCCACCTACTCGAACCCGACCGGCACCACCGTCAGCGAGGACGTCGCCCGCGCGCTCGTCGCGATGCCGACGGCCGCCCCGGACTTCCGCATCTATTGGGACAACGCCTACGCCGTGCACACGTTGATCGACGAGGCCCCCGCGCCGCTGCCGATCCTCGACCTCGCCGACGAGGCGGGCAACCCGAATCGCGTTTACGTCTTCGGCTCCACCAGCAAGATCACCTTCGCCGGCGCTGGCGTCTCGTTCCTTGGCTCATCTAAGGCCAACCTTGACTGGTACTCGCAGCACCTGTCGATCGCCAAGATCGGCCCAGACAAGCTGAACCAATTGCGCCACGAGATGTTCCTCGTCGACGCCGACGGCGTCCGCGCCCACATGGCCCGACACCGCGCTCTGATCGCCCCCAAGTTCGCGCTGGTGCTCGACATTCTCGAAGAGCGCCTGTCCGAGGCGAAGATCGCCAGCTGGACCGCACCGGAAGGCGGCTACTTCATCAGCCTCGACGTGATCGACGGCGCCGCCGCGCGCACCGTGCAGTTGGCCAAAGACGCTGGTATCGCGCTCACCGCCGCCGGTTCCACCTTCCCGTACAAGAACGACCCGGACGACCGGAACATCCGCCTGGCCCCGACCTTCCCGCCGATCGATGAGCTCGCCACCGCGATGGACGGCGTGGCCACCTGCGCGCTGCTTGCGGCAACCGAAAAGCTGCTCGAGCGCGACTGATCCGCCCCGGGTCCCGCTGCAGTGACTACTTCCGATCCCGCCCCGGGCACCGGGGAAACACCCGCGACGGCGTGGCGACTCGAACGGTCGACGCCGCTGTTGGTGATTTTTGGCATCCTCGCGGTGATGGCGGTGTGGGTGCAGAACGCGATCATCCCGTTCACCATGCCGTTCTGGGGCATCTTCGACTATCAGCTCGATCTCGACGTCTACCGCGCCGGGGCCCAGGCGGTGCTCGACGGTGAGAACCTGTACCGGGTCAAACTTCTCGGCCAGATGGACTTCACCTATGCGCCGATCTCCATCCCGTTCTTCATCCCCTTCGCGCTGCTCCCGGCGGCCACCGCTCACGGGCTGTGGACGATCGGTATTTTCACCGCCCTCTATGGAGTCATCATGCTCGGCTTTCGCAGCCTGGGGCATACGACCACGTGGCAGCTGCGCCTGATCGCGATCTTCCTCGTCGTCATCTCCACCCTCATAGAACCGATTCGCACGACAATCTGGTTCGGGCAGATCAACATCTTCTTGATGTTGTTGATCTTGTGGGATCTGTTGCGCGACAAAGACTCCCGACTGCGGGGCGTCGGTGCCGGACTGGCCGCCGGGATCAAGCTGACGCCCATGCTGTTTGTCGTCTACCTGGCCCTCACCCGGCAGTGGAAGGCGGCGGTGACGCTGGTCGGCACCTTTGCCGCGACCATTGCGATCGGCTTCGCGATCATGCCGCGCGCGTCGTGGGACTACTGGACTGAGACGCTGCACGACTCGGATCGCGTCGCCTCCCCGCGAACCGACGGGAATCAATCGGTCCGCGGTGCGCTGGCCAACCTCGGCCACACCGATGACCCGAACACCATCGCCTGGCTCGCTCTCGGTGGACTCGTCGCCCTACTCGGACTGGGGGCTGCAGTGCTGGCGCACCGGCACAGCCAAGAGCTGCTCGCGCTCGCACTAGTCGGGATGACCTCGTGCGCGGTGTCGCCGGTCGCCTGGGGGCACCATTGGGTGTGGCTGCTGCCGCTGCTGCTGGTCGGTATTCACTTGATTCTGACGCTGCCGAGCGTCCTCGGCCGGATCCTGGTCAGCGCAGCCACCTTGGGTGGCGTGCTCCTCTCCACCGCCTGGCGCCATCACGTTGACCACCCGTTCTGGTACGTGAACCGCGCCGTCGAGGAGGCGTACCTGACCGGCATGTTCTTCAAAGGAGTCGGACACTGGTATCGGTTTTTCGCGGTGCAGCCGTACAACGTGATCTTGGTGGTGGTCTCGGCGGCCGTCATCGTCGTCTATGCCGCCCGGGCCCGCCGATCGACGCCGCTGGCTGATCCAGTCGCACCCCGCCGGTAGGGTTGTCCCGTGGCTCTCTATCGCACCTACCGGCCCGCGACGTTCGCCGAGGTCGTGGGCCAAGAGCACGTCACCGATCCGCTCAGCCGGGCCTTGGACAGTGGGCGCATCAACCATGCCTACTTGTTCTCTGGACCACGCGGCTGCGGTAAGACGTCCTCGGCGCGCATCCTGGCCCGCTCACTCAACTGCGCGGCGGGCCCGACGTCGACGCCGTGCGGCACCTGCGTCTCCTGCGTCGCTCTCGGTCCCGGCGGTCCGGGCAACCTCGACGTCGTCGAGCTCGACGCGGCCAGTCACGGCGGTGTCGACGACACCCGCGATCTACGGGACCGCGCCTTCTTTGCGCCTGCCGAATCGCGGTACCGCGTCTTCATCATCGACGAAGCGCACATGGTGACCCCGCAGGGCTTCAACGCGCTCCTGAAGATCGTCGAGGAGCCGCCGGAGCACCTTATCTTCATCTTCGCTACGACAGAGCCGGAGAAGGTCCTCACCACCATCCGCTCGCGCACACACCATTACCCGTTCCGGCTGCTGGCCCCGCCGGTGATGCGTGGACTGCTGGAGAACATCTGCCTGCAAGAAGGTGTGGTCGTAGCGCCAGAGGTGTTCCCGCTGGTGATCCGTGCGGGTGGCGGCTCACCCCGTGACTCGCTGTCGATCCTCGATCAGTTGCTCGCCGGCGGCGGACCAGAAGGTGTCACCTACGACCGAGCTCTCTCCCTCCTCGGCGTCACCGATGTTGCCTTGATCGACTCTGCTGTCGACGCCCTTGCCGCGGGCGACGGTGCGGCGCTGTTCGGCGTCGTAGAGCGCGTAGTCGACGCCGGTCACGATCCGCGGCGCTTCGCGATCGATCTGCTCGACCGTTTCCGCGATCTGCTGCTGCTGCACGCTGTGCCCGACGCCGCCGATCGTGGTCTGGTGGAGGCGCCGGACGATCAGGTCACGCGAATGCGCTCGGTAATCGAGTATCTCGGACTGGCCACGTTGACCCGCTACGCCGAGGTGGCACACGCTGCGCTCGGCGAGATGCGCGGCACCACCTCGCCGCGCCTGCTGCTGGAAGTGATGTGCGCCCGGCTGCTGTTGCCGGCCGCCAGCGCCGACGACGCGGCGCTCCTGGCGCGCCTGGAGG
>NZ_JBAQWU010000143.1:0-7956 GCF_049299075.1 Gordonia sp. (in: high G+C Gram-positive bacteria) | reverse complement strand
CCGCCGATCACATCGAGCGGATAGTGCACGCCCATCACCATCCGGTGGTAACCGACCTCCTGGGCGCGGGCCAGCAGCGGTTGGCCGAATTCGGGCAGCATTAGCGCCCAGAGCATCGCTTTCCAGGTGGCCTGGTTGGTGTGCCCGGAGGGGAACGACGTCGACAGTGGGTCGTTCTGGTACGGGCCGGACTCACCGGGACGGTGGAACTGGGTGATCTTGTTCGGAGCCACCACGAACGGCCGCGGATAGTTGAACACCAGCTTCTCGGGGAACGTCGACGAGGCCACGCCGCCGCCCCGGGCCAGGGTGCCGGCCAGCAACTGCTCGGTCTTGGGGAGGCGGCCGGCGGTGAGTGCGGCGCGGAACTGGGCGCCCACCCGCGTGCCGAGGGCATCGGACATGGTCTCCAGCAGGTCGTCGTGCTCGTCGGCCAACGCCCGGTTCACCACGGCGGGCTCGTTCTTGGCGGCCTGGTTGATGTCGATGACGGTCTGCAGATTCTGCTTCAGCACCGCCGGATGATGGTCCCGGAGGTCGTTGAAACCGTCGACGATGTCGTAATAGATCCCGCCGTGTGAACTCACGTCTGAGGGGTAGACCGTCGCGATAACGCCGATCGGAAACGGTGTCGGATGCGGTTTGGTCGGTGCGGCCTGCGCTGGGGCGACGGCGATGGTGGCGGCACACGCCGCAGCGGACAGGAGAGCAAGAGCGGATTTCACGGGAGACGACATCACGTGGAGCAATTGCACGCTGTTCCAATGAATTCCTGGGTAATGCCAGATGGCGGCCCCCGGAATCACCGGCGAACATTTCGATGGGCTATTGGTGGTGCACCAGAGTGGACATTGCAGTTAACGCCGCCGTCAGGTGCCATTTTCTAGCACCTGGTGGCGGCGATAGATTCTCGACGACGATGCACGACGGCCCCGACCGAATCTGATCGGGGCCGACGCGTTCGAGGGCAGCGAGTGGTTACACGCCGCCGGCGCCCAGTTCGGCGTCGAGTCGCAAGATGCCGGAGCCGTCGTCGTTGATGAGCTTGGCGCGACCGAGGATTTCGCGCACGGTGGCTTCTTCTTCGACCTGCTCGGCGATAAACCAGTCGATCACCGGCCGTGAGTCGATGTCCTGCACGTCGTGGCCGAGGCGGAACAGGCTGCGGATCGACTCGGAGACGTTCTCCTCGGCTTCGAGGGCGATCTCGAAGGCCTCGGCGATGCTGTTGATCTTGATCGACGGGAGGTGGATGTCCCCGATGACCGGGTGGTTGTCGCGGTCGGTGAGGTGTTTGATCAGCCGGTCGGCATGCGCCAGTTCCTCGGTGGCGTGCGTCTTCATCCAGCTGGCAATGCCGGGAAGATCCTTGAGGTCGAATTCGATGGCCAGCTGCCGGTACAGCAGGGCGGACTCGAATTCCAGGGTGATTTGCTTGCTGAAAGCGTTTTCGAGTTCTTCATTCATCTTCATAGCGGCCACGGTAATACCGATCCGTCCTTCTGACTAGGAAGCATTGTCTACCCTATAACACTTCTGACCTGCGGCGATGTGGTAATCCTAACCTAATTGTGACGCTGCCGGGCGTGCGGTTCGCCGGGGCGTCGTCGGGGATCAGCCACGCGCACCACCATGTCGATCACGATTGCCAGGTCCGCGGCCGCTCGCTCGTCGTCGGCGTCGCACACGTATTGCAGGATCAGGCCGTCGATACTGGCCACGATGAGGCGACCGAGCTGCTCGAAGGCGACCGCGCACACCTCGTCCGCACGGTCGGCGGCGTCCCGACACCAGCGCGCCGTCGCGGCGGTGTACGACGCGTACTGCCAGCGGGCCAAGTGCTGCTGATCGGGTGCGCGCAGCGAATAGGTGGTCAGCTCGTACTGCATGATCTGCAGGTCCTGATCGGACACCAAGATGGTCCAAAAGTCGGTGATGCCCAGCCGGAGGGTGTCCGCTAGGCCGGTGCCCGACTGCAGCGACGACTCGAAGATCGTGGAGATCTGGTCGACGAGGTCTTCGATAACCTGGCGCAGTAATAGCTCGCGCGTCGGATAGACGTACTGGAGGGTGCCGAGCGGGACCCCGCCCTCGGCCGCCACGTCACGCAGGGAAGTACGGGCCACGCCCTCGCGGGAGAGCACCGTGCGGGCGGCCGCCGCCAACTGCTTGGCGCGCACCGCGGAGTCGAGTCGAACGATGGCAGGCCGCCTTCCCCCCGAGTTGTCCGATGGGACTTCAGACTAGGCGAGGGGCGGGGCTGAGCCGGGGAGGCGCCGTACGCTGGCCGATGTGAAACTTGAATTGGCGGCGGAACTGGCGCTCATCGCCGCCGGTCTGCTCTTTCTGTGGGGGCTGCTGCTCGGCGTGTGGAAGTTCGCCGCGATCAGCGCAAGCTCCGACGGCCACGCGCACCTCTACGTCGACATCGCGCACCGGGCCGCGCTGATGTACTCGTTCGCCACCCTGCTGCTGGCCGCGCTCGTGCAGTTCAACGCCTGGCCCAGCTGGCTCACTGTGGCCGCTCTCGCCGTGGTCGTGGCCTTCTTCGCCGGAGCCATCGCCGCGTACTGCCTGCACGGCTGGCGCCGGGACACCGAGAACCAATACCATCCGGCCGGTCGTGCACTCACCGCGGCGACTATCGCGCTGATCGTCGGCGAGGTCGGGGGCACACTAGTGATCTTCAGTGGCTTCCTCGCGCACGTTCTGCACGGGTGGGCGGCATGACTCCGCTGTCTCCGGTCGCCGCCGGGACGGCGTCGCGCTGGGTTCGTTGAGCGTGCCGCGATGACAATTCCGCAGGCGGTGCGGCCGTGGTTCACTGCGGCCGTGCTGAGCATCGTCGCCACGCTGCTCGTCGTTCCATACGAGGCCGTCGTGCAGCACGTTCCGCCCGTCGACTTCTACGTCTACCGGTATGCGGCGCAGGCGGCGTACGACGGCGCGAACCTCTACGACGCGAACGTCTTTGGCCCGGGTATCGGGCCGAGTGGGCTGCCGTTCACCTACTCGCCGTTCGCCGCCGTCGTGCTGTGGCCGGCGACGCTGTTCGGCGCGCAGACCGCGTATCAGCTGTGGAGCATCGCGAGTCTGCTGGCGCTGGCCTACGTGCTGAACAAGTATCTACCCGGGCCGTGGCCGCTGCGTCTGCTCCGGCTGGTGGCGGCACTGGTGATCGCGCGCTTTACCGTCGTGCTGTATCACCACCTCTCGTTCGGCCAGATCAACCTGCTGCTGATGGCGCTGTGCGTTGCCGACGTGTTCGGCGACCGGGACTCGCGCCTGGGCCGGGCACTGCCGCGCGGCGTGCTGATCGGTGTCGCGGGTGCCATTAAGTTCACGCCGATGCTGTTCCTGCTCTTCTTCCTGGCGGCCCGGCGTTGGCGTGACGCCGCGTGGACGATGGCCGGATTCGTCGGGGCGACGATCGTCGGGTTCGCGGTCTTCCCGGCCTCGTCGACGACGTTCTTTACCGACACCTTCTGGCACCTCAGTGACAAGGTGGACCTCGGCGCGTTCTTCGCGACCTCCGGCAACAACTCGCTCACGGGGGCCTTCGCCGCGCTCGGCCCGGCTTGGCGCACAGTCGGCACGGTGCTCGCCCTGGTTGCCGCGCTCACCGGGCTGTGGCTAGCCTGCCGCGTTGACCGCCGCCTCGGTCTTGGCCCGGCCGCACTGGTGGTCGGGCTGACCGCCGCGATGGTGTCGCCGGTCAGCTGGATCCACCACTGGGTCTACCTGCTGCCCGCGCTGGTCTACCTGGCCGGCTACGGCGGCACTGCGGCCCGCTGGTTCGCCGGCGCGGCGACGGCGTTCCTGGTGGTCACCCAGGGCCCGACCACCGGCGATAACCTGCTCGCCACCGACAATCCGTGGCTGTTGCTTCCCGGCCTCGCGGCCCGCGAGTCGCTGATCCTGCTCGGCGCGGCGGTGATCACGTTCCTCGCGACGCTCCCACCCCGCGACCCGCTGCCGCCCCGACGTCCCGATAGCCGTCTCCGTGTCGCGACTCTCTACGACAGTCGCGACCCGCCCAGCGGCGGCGACATTCAGAGAGGGGCGCGACACGCGGGCGAGGACGATGGCTACAGCGCGTAGACCTGGTTCGGGAGCGAGACGGTCGCGGTGAAGCCGAGCTCCCGCTGCATGCGGTGCCGGAGGGACTCGGCGGCCTGCGGCTCGCCGTGCACGATGAAGCTGCGGCGCGGTGGGTGCGCGAAGCCGCCCATCCACCGGATCAGCTCGTCGCCGTCGGCGTGCGCGGAGAACATGTGCAGGTCGGCGACCTGTGCCTTGATCGGCACCCACTCGCCGTACAGCTTGAGGAACTTCGCACCGTCGGCGAGCGAACGACCGCGAGTGCCGACGGACTGGTAGCCGGCCAGCACGATCGTCGTGCGCGGGTCGCCGGCGAAGGCGGCCAGGTGGTGCAGGATCCGGCCGCCGCTGGCCATGCCGCTGGCCGACAGCACGATCTTCGGCTTCCGATCGGCGGAGATCAGCTTCGACGACTCGACGTCGCGCGTGTACTCGGCGATGGAGAACATCTCATCGGTCACCGCCGGGTCGAGCCGGTGCTGACCGGGGAAGTCGCGTAGCAGGGCGCTCGCGTTAATCGCCATCGGCGAGTCCACAAAGACCGGCACGATCGGGATTCGGCCCGCGCGCTGCAGCTGCCACAGGTAGTAGAGGATCAATTGGGTGCGACCGACGGCGAACGCCGGAATCAGCACCGTGCCGCCGCGCTCAAGGGTCTCGGTGACGATCTTCTCCAGCGCATCCAGCGGCGACGTCGAGTCGCGTAACCGATCACCGTAGGTGGACTCGGTGACCAGGACGTCGGCATGCGCAATCGGCTCGGGGTCGAACATCAGCGGGTCGTCGTACCGACCGAGATCGCCGGTAAAGGCGACCGTCTTCCCGTTCCACTCGACGGTCACGGTGGACGCGCCCAGGATGTGCCCGGCCCCGCGGAAGGTCACCTCGACGCCCGGCAGCGGTGAGAAGGGCTCGTGCGGCGGTCGCACCTCGAACTGGCGCAGAGTGGCTTCGACGTCGTCGAGGGCGTACAGCGGCAGCGCCGGGTGGTGCTTGGACGCTGTGCGCTTGTTGGCGAACTCGGCATCGCGGACCTGGATGTGCGCGCTGTCGCGCAGGATGATCTCGGCGACCGCCGCAGTGGCCGGCGTGCAATAGATGCGCCCGGTGAAACCGGTTGCCACCAGCCGCGGCAGATAGCCGGTGTGGTCGAGGTGCGCGTGGGTCAGCACGACGGCCTCGATGCTCGACGCGTTGACCGGCAGCGGGCGCCAGTTGGCTTCGCGCAGGTTCTTGATGCCCTGGAACAGCCCGCAGTCGACCAGCAGTGCATGGCCATCGCCCTGCAGTAGGTGTTTGGATCCGGTGACGGTGCCAGCACCGCCGAGCGAGGTGAGGGTCAGTCCAGCCATGACCTCAGACTAGTTCGCTACTGATACCGCTCGGTGGGGAGGAGAAACGAACGGCGGGGCCAGTCGAGATGACCAGCCCCGCCGTGCGCGGGTGGATGTGATCTACGCAGACGCCCATCGCGTGGGGGCGCCGATGCGCGAGTCGATCAGGAATACAGCAGCGGACCGCAGCTCGGCCACGCGCCCACACCCTGGCTGGCCAGGGTGTTCTCGGCCACGCGAATCTGCTCCCCGCGGCTCGCCTCGTGCGGCAGGCCGGCGCCGCCATTGGCGGTCCAGGTGCTCGGCGAGAACTGCAAGCCACCGTAGTAGCCGTTGCCGGTGTTGATGGCCCAGTTGCCACCCGACTCGCACTGGGCGACAGCGTCCCAGTTGCCGCTCGCGGCAGACGCAGTTCCGGCCAGGGCGCTCATCGGGACAATCGTCAGGGCGCCGGCAATCAGGCTGCCGGTGGCGATCTTCTTGGTGATGCTCATGGTCGTATTTCCTCCTTGTCTCGCCGGGCGCTGAGTGCTAGGCGATTCGGACCGGAGACCACGTTACGAAATGGAAAACCATCCGTCACCTGGTGGTTTGTGGCCCACCTCACAGTGCTGCTAACAATTGCAAGCGTTGGATTTGGGTATTGGTGCAGGTCATCGCGGGCGTTTGGCCGTAACCGTTTCGTTATCGTTCCCCGGGCGATTGTGAGGCGGCACACACCGCGAAAGTGACGGTGCACACGCCTCCGCGTCGCTAGCGTGGCACTCGTGGGCGCATACAACGACGAATTCACTCGCAGCATCGACGATCCAGAAGGCTTCTGGCTTCAGGCCGCCGAGGCGGTGGACTGGCTGTCGCCGCCGACGCGGGCACTCGACGCGTCGAATGCGCCCATCTACCGATGGTTCCCCGACGCGACCCTGAACACCTGCGCCAACGCGCTCGACCGGCACGTCGCTGCCGGGCATGGCGACCGGCCCGCACTGATCTGGGATTCGGCAATGGTGGGCGAGCAGCGCACCTATACCTACGCCCAACTGCTCGACGAGGTCGCGACCTTTGCGGGCGTGCTCGCTGCCCGCGGTGTCACCAAGGGCGACCGCGTCGTGATCTATCTGCCGATGATTCCGGAGGCGGCCATCGCGATGCTCGCCTGTGCGCGCCTCGGTGCGGTGCACTCGGTGGTCTTCGGCGGCTTCGCGGCCCCCGAACTGGCGACTCGGATCGACGACGCCGAGCCGGTCGCCATCATCACCGCCTCGGGTGGTCTGGAGCCCGGCCGTACCATCGAGTATTTGCCGATGGTGCAGGCGGCGCTGGGCCTGAGCGCCACGCCGCCGTCGACCGTCATCGTCAAGGATCGTCCACAGGTGGCGGGTTCGGCGGCAGACTACGGATGGTTGGACTGGGATACGGCGGTCGCCGGCGCCGCGCCGACCGCGCCGGTGGAGGTGGCCGCAACCGATCCGCTCTACATTCTCTATACATCGGGAACCACAGGTAAGCCGAAGGGCGTGGTGCGCGACAACGGCGGCCATGCCGTCGCGATGACCTGGTCGATGCGCAACATTTACGACATCAAGCCCGGCGAGGTGTGGTGGACGGCCTCCGATGTCGGCTGGGTGGTCGGCCACTCCTACATCGTCTACGGGCCGCTACTGGCTGGTGCGACCACGATCATGTACGAGGGTAAGCCGGTCGGCACCCCGGATGCTGGCGCGTTCTGGCGAGTGATCGCCGAGCACCGCGCCGTGGCCCTGTTTACCGCGCCCACCGCCATCCGCGCGATCCGTAAGGCCGATCCGGAGGCGGTGGAACTCGCCAAGTACGACACGTCCTGCCTGCGCACCCTGTTTGCCGCCGGTGAGCGGCTCGACCCGGACACCTTCTTCTGGGCGAGCGAGAAGCTCGGCGTGCCCGTCGTCGATCACTGGTGGCAAACCGAGACCGGTTGGTCGATCGTGGCGAATCTGCGTGGCCTGGAGGAGCTGGAGATCAAGGCAGGCTCACCGACGGTCCCGGTGCCCGGCTATCGGGTGGAAGTGGTCGACGCCGAAGGTAACGCCGTCGAAGCCGGGGCCGAAGGCAATATCGTCATCGCGCTGCCGATGCCGCCCGGCACCCTAGCTGGGCTCTGGCGTGACGAGGAACGGTTCGTCGCGTCATACCTGAGCACGTTCGACGGCTACTACCTCACCGGCGACTCGGGCTACCTTGACGAGGACGGCTATGTCTTTGTTCTCGGTCGCTCCGACGATGTGATCAACGTCGCCGGGCACCGGCTGTCTACCGGCAGCATCGAGGCCGTCGTGGCCAGCCATCCCGCCGTCGCCGAGTGTGCCGTGGTCGGCATTCGCGACGACCTCAAAGGGCAGCGGCCGTCCGGATACATCGTGCTCAAGGCCGGTGTCGACACGGGTGAGGAGACGCTGCGCGCGGAACTGGTGAAGCTGGTGCGCGAGGAGATCGGTGCGGTTGCCACGTTCCGCGATGTCACTGTGGTCGCGGCGCTGCCGAAGAC
>NZ_JBAQWU010000142.1:0-4272 GCF_049299075.1 Gordonia sp. (in: high G+C Gram-positive bacteria) | reverse complement strand
GTCTTCGGCAGTCGACTCAAGCTCCTGCAGAAGCTCGAGCTGGGTGAGTGCGCGTGCCATGTCGGGTCCTCTTGATCGGGGGCTTTCGTTTCCAGGCTACGGCAACAGTGGGGCGCTCCCAAGTCTGTCGGCATGGTGGCGAGGGTGTTCTTACGTTTGCGTAGGTTTGCGCCGCGGCGCAAAGTCTCGTCCGTAGCTGTCCAGCCACGCCTGCGCGGGTGCGTCCACGGTGCCGCACGCGGCGGCGCGCTGGCACCAGTCGTAGGTCATTGCGCCGAATTCCATCGGGTTATACACGTCTTCGGCGGCGCTCCACAGGCCATCGCCGGCGTAGGTGAGGATCGAGATATTCGTGACGGTCAGCACCGACCCGTCGCCGGGGTCGCGCATCGGGTTGTCCACCTCGGCAATCACCCGGCCGGTGGCCGCATCGCACACGTGCCAGAGCGCCGGATAAGCGACCATGTGACTACCCGGGAATGCCGTCATGGTTTTGGCGATCCAGGCGCGGATCGCTTCGCGGCCCTCGAATGTGCCGTAGGCGTGCTCGACGTAGTGGGCGTCGACAGTGAATTGGTCGGCCCACAGGTCCCAGTCCTTGGTGCGCGCGACGTCGGCGACCACTTCCTGGAAGCGTAGGTACGCGGTGTCGAGTTCCTCGACGGTGAACTCCGGTGCCATATCTGTGGACCCTACAACACGGCGTCACTGATCTTCGATAGCGTCGCGGGGCCGAGTCGGGTCTAGGCTGAGGTGAACAAGAACGTGTTTCAAGTGGGTATTCAGTGAGGTGGTCGGTGGCATGGAACGGTTAAGTGGGCTGGATGCATCTTTTCTGTATCTGGAGACTCCGTCGCAGGTGATGAGCGTGGCAGCGGTCCTGCAGCTTGACCCGGCGACCGTTCCCGGCGGCTACACCTTCGACAAACTGCGTAGCGAGATGGCCCGCAGGGTCACCGGGCTCCCCGTCTTTCGGCGCAAACTCGCCGACTCGCTGGCCAACCTCGATCATCCGGTATGGGTCGAGGACACCGATTTCCAGATCGAGCGGCACGTCCACCGCATCGCGATCCCGACGCCCGGCCGGCTGCAGGAAGTGGCGCAGATGAGCAGCCACTTGATCGGGCAGGAGCTTGATCGCAAGAAGCCGTTGTGGGACATGTGGGTGATGGAGGGTATGGCCGGCGGCCGGATTGCGCTGCTGCTCCGAATGCACCATGCGAGCGTCGACGGTGCCACGGTGGCCGAGATCCTCGGCCAGTTGGCCACGACGAGCCCCGAGCCGCCCGAACTCGATCCCGAGTTGGTGGCGGTTACCGCCGGTGAGGCCCCGCGGATCGAGATGGCCCTGACCGGCGCGATGAACTTCTTTCTGCAACGTCCGCTGGCCGCGGTCAAATTGATCCCCAAGACGTTGCCGGTCCCGGTGGAGTGGATCAAGCGGGTGCGCTCGGGCGACGGCATGCCCGCTCCATTCCTGGCTCCGCGGACCCGGTTCAATGCGCCGCTCACCCCGCGCCGTTCGCTGGCGCTGACCCAGATGCCGGTCGCCGACGTCAAGCGCATCAAGAATCACTACGGCGTCAAAATGAACGACGTGGTGCTCGCCATGACCGGCGGAGCGCTGCGTGAGTATCTCGCCGATCGCGACGAGCTGCCGTCCGATCCGTTGGTCGGGTTGGTCCCGGTGTCGGTGCGCGGCGCGGACGAATCTGATCTGGTGGTGACCGGAACCAACAAGGTGACCGGTATGTTCACCAGGCTGCCCACCGCGGTCGCGGATCCGGTCGAACGGATCCGGGTGGCGGGGATCTATTCGAGGCAGGCCAAGGCACACCACCAAGAGGTGGACCCGAACATGCTGCGGGCCTTCGCCGAGTTCGCCCCGGGTAACACCCTGGGCGCCCTGATGCGAGTCTATGCTGACCGGCATCTGTCCGGGCTGCACCCGCCGGTGTTCAACACGGTGATCTCCAACGTCGCCGGTCCGGCCTTCGACATGTACGTCCTCGGCGGAAAAGTGGAAGGCGTGTACCCGCTGGCCCCGATCTTCCACGGCCTGGGCCTGAACATCACCGTGTTCTCAGTGGCCGACAAACTCAACGTCGGCCTGTTGACGTGTGCGGACCTGACTCCGGATATCTGGGACCTGTGCGATGCCTTCACTCGGCAGCTCGACGAACTGACGGCGGCCGTCGACGCCGAGGAAGCCGCTGCGCAGGTGGCGCACACCCTCGACGCCGAGGCCGCGAAGACCTACGAGGGTGACGTCGAAGAGATCAAGGTCCTGCACGTCGACGGCAGCAACGCCTGACCGCTAGTCCAGGGCGTTGAGCCAGGCGGTGGCGGGGGCGTCGGAGGGGGAGCGCCAGTCGCCGCGTGGGGAGAGGGAGCCGCCCGAGCCGATTTTGGGTCCGTTGGGCATCGCGGTGCGTTTGAACTGGTTGGCCATGAAGCGTTTGAGGAAGACCTCAAGCCAGTGGCGGATGGTGGCGTCGTCGTATTTCTCGCCCCATGTTTGGCTGGCCAGATAGGCGATCTTGGACGGGCGGTAGCCGAAGCGGGTCAGGTAGTAGAGGAAGAAGTCATGCAACTCGTAGGGGCCGACGGTGTCTTCGGTGCTCTGGATTGCGCCGTCGGCGCTGGCCGGGACCAGTTCGGGGGAGATCACGTCGCCGAGGATCTCGTGTAGCACCTCGACGGTCGCCGGCGTGTAGCTGCCGTCCTCGGCGGCCCACCCGATCTGGTGTTTGATCAGGGTTTTGGGGACCGAGCCGTTGACGTTGTAGTGCGACATTTGGTCGCCGACGCCGTAGGTGCACCAGCCCAGGGCCAGTTCGGACAGGTCGCCGGTGCCCAGCACGATGCCGCCGAGCGCATTGGCCAGCCGGAACAGATGCGAGGTGCGCTCGCCGGCTTGTACGTTTTCGAAGGTGACGTCGTACACCGGCTTGCCGTCGGCGAAGGGGTGGCCGAGGTCTTTGAGCATCTGCTCGCACGAGGGTTTGATGTCGAGCTCGGTGCCGGTGACGCCGAGGCTGGTCATCAGCACGTGGCTGCGCGCGAGAGTTGCGGCGCCGGTGGCGAAGCCCGGCATGGTGTAGGCGCGGATGTTGGTGCGTGGCAGGCCGAGGCGGTCGAACGTTTCCACCGCGACCAGCAGAGCGAGTGTCGAGTCGAGGCCGCCGGAGACGCCGATGACGATGCGCTCGAGGCCAGTGGCGCGCAGCCGCTGTGCCAGGCCCTGGACCTGGATGTGCATCACCTCGCGGCAGCGGCGGTCGCGGTCGGCCGCGCTCGCCGGGACGAATGGGAACTGCGCGACGGTGCGCGCGAGCGCGTCGGTCGCGTCGTCGAGGTCGCCGAGGACGAAGGAGACGCGGCGGAAGTCGCGCACCGCGTCGGCGTAGTCGCCGACCTGATCGCGCAGGCTGATCATCCGGGCGCGTTCCTGGCGCAGGCGGTCCAGGTCGATGTCGGCGGTGATCACCTGTTCTTCCATGGCGAACGGTTCGCTGCGGGCGAGTAGCGTGCCGTTCTCGGCGAGGAGGGCGTCGCCGTCCCAGGCGAGATCGGTGGTCGACTCGCCGAAACCGGAGGCGACGTACACCTGGGCGGCGACGCAGCGCGCGGACTGACCGGTCACCAGGGCCGCGCGGTAGGTTTCTTTGCCGATGGTGACCGGGCTGCCCGACAGGTTCACCAGCACCGTGGCTCCGGCCAGCGAGGCGAGGGTGCTCGGCGGGATAGGCACCCAGCTGTCCTCGCACACTTCGACGTGCACGCGGAAACCGGGCAGGTCGGCGGCCTCGAAAATCAGATCGGTGCCGAACGGGACCTCGCGGCCGCCGAGCACCACGGAGTCGACCACCGCATCGCGGGCCGCGGCAAAATAGCGCTGCTCGTAGAACTCGCGATAGTTCGGCAGATAGCTCTTCGGGGCGACCCCGAGGATCTCGCCGTCGTGGATCAGGACTGCGCAGTTGTACAACCCGTCATCGATCCGCAGCGGTGCGCCGACGGCGACGAGCGGCCGCAGGCCCACGGTGGCCTCGACGATGGCGTGGAGGCCGCTCATCACGGCATCGAGCAGCGCATCCTGCTGCACCAGATCGTCGACGCTGTAGCCGCACAGCCCGAGTTCAGGGAAGGCGACCAGGGCCGCGTCGGCCTCGTGCGCCTGCGCGATCAGACCGATGGTGCGCGTCGCATTGCGGGCGGGATCGGCGAGGGCCACCAGGGGCACCGCGGCGGAGAGACGGGCGAACCCGT
>NZ_JBAQWU010000141.1:0-2045 GCF_049299075.1 Gordonia sp. (in: high G+C Gram-positive bacteria) | reverse complement strand
CCCGATGGACTTCTCCGCCTTTCCGTCCTTGTCGCTCGAAAAGCCCGGCGCGGAGAGCCAGCCGAGCAGGATGTCGCTGGACGCCTGCAGTAGCTGTTGACCGAAGACCACCCGCTCCCCCTGATTCGGGAACTCAGGAACGTCGACGTACGGTGCGAGCACCGATTCCGATGCTTCCTTCATCTGCAGGAACAACGGGTCGCCGTTCACATCTCCGTCGAATAAGCCGATCCAGCAGCGCGTCCCGACACTGCCGACCCCGACCACCTTCCGCGCCATCTCCACCAGCGAGTACTGGTACGTCAGCGTCGCCACGTACGGGGGCAGCGACTTCCGGTATGCGTCGAAACGATCGACGAACGCCTGGTGTACGTCCTCGGGGGATGCATGCGGAAAAACCTCACCGGCGGGTATGAGTAATGGCGGGTCACTCTTGATGTGGACTTGACCGGCATCGTCAGTGACACAGAGCTTTTCGAGCGCTTGCTCACTGTTGCGGTGCCGAGCCTTGTTCACGGTCTTGCGAGTCCGCTTACTGGAGGCAGTGTCCAGCTGGTCGCCGATCGCCTCCATCACCTCGTCGACGTCCAGGTGGTCGTACCAGGCGGCGAGCGCCCCTTTGCTCCCCGCGTCACGGATAGTCCGCCGATATGCGCGGGCGGCCTGCTTGGCCACGGCGCGCGCTTCCTTGTCCGAGAAGCCATTGCCTTGGGCCGCCACCACCATGCTCGCCGCAAGCCGTTTGACATCCCACTCGAACGGACCCGGGTGTGTCTCGTCGAAGTCGTTGAGGTCGAAGACCATTCGGCGCTGCGGCGACAGAAAGAGACCGAAGTTAGACAGATGCGCGTCTCCGCACAATTGCGTCATAATTCCGCTGTTCGGGGTCGAGGCCAGGTCAGCGGCCATCACAGCGGCCGCCCCGCGGTAGAAGGTGAACGGTGTGGCCGCCATCCGCTCGTGCCGCACCGGCACCAAATCTGCCAGCCGCCAGGTGTCCTGCGCGCCCAAGATATCCAGCGGGTCCCGCCGATTCGCGAGTTCCGGGCCGTCACCCATCGCTGCCGCATCGAATGCCATGAGCGCGCCTCTTTCGTCGTCTACTGGTACGAGATGAAGTATGGCACCGGGCGAACGCCCATCGTCTGCTTCGGCGTAAACATCGGCTTGTCTTCTTTGTAGAAGTTCTTCCAGCCCATCCAGATATTCGGCGGCAGCCCGGAGATCATCCGATTCCATGTCCCCATCTTGACCGGCGGGGTTCCGTGACCGTCCGCGTGCAGGACAAAGGCAAGCTCCGGGAACGACGTATCCAGCTTCGCCCGGTCGCCGAGCATGTCGGCGTCGAACTGGTGGAGCACGAAGGCTTTTTGCGGAAGCTCCTTGTTCCGCACCAGCGCGGCCAGCCACGCCGCCGTCCGGTTCACCTCTTCCGGCGCTACCGCGCCGATCTGTTTAAGGTGCACTTGATCGTCCTTGAGGCGCCACTCTGGATCCAGTGCCAAACCGACGTTCGGACGCTCCAGCAGACCCTGATACATCTTCGCCTGGGTCAGGAAGTCCATCCGGCCCGGCTGTAAATCCAGCGTCACGTAGATCCCGGCGTCGGCCGCAGCATCGACCCACGGCTCAATGAGCTTCGGATCGATGATGTTGGTGTATTTGCCCTGATAGCCGGGTTCGGCTGCCGCAACCGTCACAATGATCTCGAATCCCGGGACCACCGGTTCAGCCGACAGCGTGCGGTAGGGCGCAGCTGTCTGCTGCGCGAGTTTGATGGTGGCCGGCAGGTCCTGACGCCCCAGCGGACCGAGCGCCACCGACCCAGGCGAACCGTACAGCGCGATCACCCGGCGGCCTGGGAATACCAGCTGCCCACCACCGGGCAGTTCCGGCACGGTCCGCGCCGCATGCACGCGGGCGACCAGCTGCTCGGTGTCACCGAACTGCGCGCCGACAGCGATGATCGCCGGATTGTCCGGCCGCTTCACCGCAGCGACCGACGCCCCGCTGGCGCGCGGATCGGCGACCGGCACGTCCACCAC
>NZ_JBAQWU010000140.1:0-4148 GCF_049299075.1 Gordonia sp. (in: high G+C Gram-positive bacteria) | reverse complement strand
GCGCGCCACCAACTGCCCTTGCGCGCCGGAGTCGGCAGGCAGGGCGCCGCCGGTCACGACGACGACCAGTTCGGCACTGGTGACCGCCGCGGCCGTGGAGTTCACCAGGCCGGCCTCGTTGAGTGTCTGCAGGACGGTGTCGCGGTCGGTGGCCGCCACCGGTTGCCCGCCCGCGCGCACCAGGAGCGTCGCACCGAGCAGATCGCCGAGCCGCGCACCGGAATCGGTGAGCTCGGGCCGAATCTGCTGCCCGCGGGGGATCGACTGGTCGACGATGGACGCCACCTTGGCCGCGCTCTCGTCCCGAATCAGGGCGGTGGTCAGCGTGAGCTGTCCGGCCACCGTGCCGCCCGCGTCGTTGACCAGCCCTTTGATGGCTTCGACGTCGTTCTCGGCCGCATTGGGGGTGGTCACCACCAGCACGGAGGTGCGCACCAGCGTCCCGCGGACCAGCCGCGGCGTGACAGCCTCGATGAAGCCGGTGTCGGTGTTGACCTGCCGGGCGAGCGCATCGCGCTCATCGGTGACGGTCCCCAGCCGGTCGCGGTCGGCGCCGGTCAGCCGGTTCAACCCGTCGCCGATGAAGCCGGACCCGAGGAACAAACCCACGGCCAGAGCAAGGAACACCGCAATCAGGGAGATCGCATGCTGACGCAGCGTGATCATCAGCCGGTAGTCCCGATACCGCCGAACCAGCCGGTCACGGTGTGCCACTGCGCAGTGAACCATTCGGCCACGGCGCTATCGCCGCCGGAGGTGACCAGGAGCGCGACGATCAGCACGATCAGCGCCGCCAACAGCAGCATGGCGATGACCGCGCCACTGACCCGGCTGCGATAGAGCGTCGCGACAGCTTTGGCGTCGACCAGCTTCTGCCCCACCTTGAGGCGGGTCAGGAACGTCGACGGAATCTGGTCACGGCGACTGCGGTCGAAGAAGTCATTGATTCCGCCGCCCAGGCCGACGGTGACGATCAGGTCGGCGCCATGGAAGTCGGCGAGCAACAGCGCGAGATCACCGGCCCGGCCGACGGCCGGGAAGGTAGTTGCGCCGACTCCGAGGTCCTGGATCCGCTCGAGTCCGGCGGCGTGCCCGTCGGGATCAGCAGGCAGCACCAGTTCGGCACCGCACTTGAGCGTCTCGGTCTTGATCTCGTCGGGGTCTCCGACGATCACGGCCGGCCGGTATCCCGCTTTCATCAGCGTATCGGCGCCGATTCCCACCCCGATCATGATCGGCCGGTACTCCTTGATGAACGGTTTGAGGGCCTTGAGGTCGGCCACCCGATCGGAGCCGTCCCCAACGACGACAACGTGCCGCCCCTCCAGGTTCACCGTGAGTTCGGGCACCCCAACACCGTCGATCAGCAGCGGCGACTCGCTGCGAATGAACTCGATGGTGTTACCGGAGAACGCTTCCAGGTGATCGACCAGCCCAGTTTTGGCTTCCAACATCTGTGCGGCCACCGCCCGCTCGTCCAGCTCTGTGCCGCGGGCGACGACGCGGTCACCGATGTAGAGCCGGTCGTCGTACAGTCGCACCTTGGCGCCCTCTTTGACCCGCGCGAAGACTTCTGGGCCCACCGCGTCGAGCAGCGGAATGCCCGCGGCGGCCAGCACCTCAGGGCCGAGGTTCGGGAAGCGGCCGGTGATCGACGGTGCGGCGTTCACCACACCGACCACCTGGGCCGCCACCAGCGCATCGGCGGTGAGCCGATCGAGGTCAGTCTCGTCGAGGATCACCAGGTCGCCGGGACTGACCCGGTCGAGCAGCCGTTTCGTCGTCTTGTCGATCCGGGCGATACCGGTGGTACCGGGGAGTTCATCGGTGCGGCGGCTGAGCAAAGCGGGCATCCTCATGGCCCCGATACTGGGCCGACGCGAGCGCAATCACACGGAGGCGCGCCGCAACAACCGCAACTTTTGTCACATTAGGAACACGGTCTCAAACTCGGCACGCATGCGAGAATGACGCAACACACCGAAAGGACGCCCATGCACCGGATGCTCGTGGTCACCCTGACCGCACTGCTCGTCCTCACCGGGTGCTCGGTCACCGGCACCCCGACACGCGGCCCGCAACCACCGCCGGTCACCGAGCAATCGGTCGCCCTGGCGCCCGATCGCGATACCGAGATCACCGTCTCCGAATCCTGGACGATCACCGTGCCCCGCGGTGCGGCACCGGCCAGCGCCACGCTCGACATCCGTCCGAGCGAAGACTCGCTGCCCTCCACCGAGTATCAACACACGATCACGAGTGCCGAGGTGTCGCTGTCCTCCGGCCAGCCCAGCGTTCCCCTGGTGTTCCGGTACACGCTGCCCGACCCGGTTGCGGAAGGCACCGACGTCTATCTCGTCGGCCGCAACCAGGTACGCAGCGAGGTCGCCGGCGAAGACGTCACGGCCCTGGCCCCGATCCGGGCGACACTCGATGAGTCGCGCCGGACCGCGACCGCCTCGGTCCCGCACCTGAGCGTCTGGGACTGGGTCACCGACGCTGCCATCGAGACCAACCACTTCCTCAACTCTGTCCTGGGTATCCGTTCGGACGCACCGTCGTGTGAAACACAGCCGGTACCCAAGTGGTTCGACAAGGCGATTTTCCTCGACAGCAAAGAGGCCCCGATGCGGGTCTGCGTCGGAGCCGACCCCGGCAACCGCGACCTCGCGGTGGTGAAGATCAACAACAACCGCGGGATCGCGATTATCGTCACCGGGCCGGTAACCCCAGTTTGGGCCCACCAGTCGCAGTGGTCCGGCCAGCCCAGCGATATCGCTGCCGAGATCGAAAGCGCGACGATTCGGGCGTTCGGCCTCCCGTCGTCCGTCGCGTCGCGGACCTGGGTGGTACCGCCCGGTGGCACCCTCGACATTGGATTCTCGTCCGGGTCGCTTCCGCTCACCTCGAAGATCACCGCCTCCGCGAACATCTGGACCGTGCTCTACGGGCTGCTATGGAAGCTAGCGGAGGAGGCAGTGGACGATCCCCTAACCTTCAGCGCGCTGGAAGTGGGCTCCATGGCGGCCTGCTTCGGGTCCGCGGCCAACACCGCACTCGGTGCCACCGAGTCCTCCAAAGCCGGCGTCGGGATGGCGGCGGCCGCGCTCTGTGTGATGGACAAGCCGGCTGACGTCCTCAGTGAAGTGGCAGGACGGCTGTCGGACCGGGCGTTCGATGAGATGCGCAAGCGCCGGATCGCATCGAAAGTCGGCCGGGCCAGCGCCCGATATCTCCCTGTACTCAATGCCATCACGAACGGCCTCATCGTGTCCGACGCCGGCCTGACCACGCAGCTCCCCGACGGCGCGTGGGAAATCGGCCTATTCAAGCACATCGATCCCGCCACCACCCTCAATGCCCTGTGCGGCCGGATCGACGACCGGCGCGAGGTGAAGCACCCGCAGCTCGGCACCGTGACCATCGGCATTCGACGAGAAGAGAAGAGCCGCCCCGGCCAAGGATGTATCGCGGCCGTCGACAGCGGGGGCAAGAAGCTCCTCGTCCAGAAAGTGACCGTCTACGGAGACGCCCTAGACTTCGTTGATCCGGTGACCGATGCGACCAACAACGTCTTCATCAAGTACAACCCAGGTCGCTACAACGGCGTCATCACGCTGGTGCCCAACAAGACCGGGTACGAGGACATCGGCTGGGGCGAGGCCGGCGGATATCAGTCCACCACCCACGCGTACTACTCCGCCGGAGTCATCGGCCCGGGCCCCGACGGCCGCTACACGATCAAAGAACTGTCCAACGACTGCAACCCGGCCTGCGCGAGCGGCACCATCACCAGCAAGATCCTCACCTGGAACGGCCAACGCTACGAGTAGCCGGGTGGTCGTACGCCGACGTCAGGCTTCGGCCCCACCGGCGCGAACAACATCCCTATTCCCCACTCGGTCGCTCCGCGCAATCCCCGGACTCCCGGTGCGCCGCCTCGGCCATCTCCAACAGTTCCTCGGCGTGGGCTCGGCCGGTGTCGCTGTCGCCCAGACCGGCCAGCATGCGGGCCAGCTCGGCGACCCGCGCCGACCGATCCAGTGCCGTCAGCGAGGACGACTGCCGCCCGCGCGCGCCGCCGCCGGTCTTGCCGATCACCAAATGGTTGTCGGCGAACGCGGCGACCTGCGGCAGGTGCGTCACGA
>NZ_JBAQWU010000139.1:0-3029 GCF_049299075.1 Gordonia sp. (in: high G+C Gram-positive bacteria) | reverse complement strand
GGGGCCTTCGCGGCGGGGGCCTTCGCGGCGGGGGCCTTCGCGGCGGGGGCCGTGACGGTCTCGGGGATGGTGATGACTGTCTCGTCTTCGTCGAAGCGGGCCCATTCGGGCTGCTCTTCGGTCGGCTCGCACCAGGGGGCAAAGAATTCGTCACCCTTGATGGCCATTTCGGCGATGTTCTGCTGTAATCGCATACCGGCCTGCAGACTGCGGCTCACAGCGGACATCGGGAACGTGAGGATCCGGGTCGGCAGCCGTTTGGTCTCGTCGAGGGTGGTCACCAGCACGCCGGCGGCCACACGAGCGGGATACGGAGGACGTCTCATGCTTTTACTTTGCCACACCCGTACCCTGGGAGATATGGCCCATAGCAAGCGTGTCCTACTCGCCTCGCCCCGCGGGTACTGTGCGGGCGTCGATCGGGCGGTCGAAACCGTCGAGCGTGCCCTCGACAAACATGGCGCCCCGGTATACGTCCGCAAAGAGATCGTGCACAACCGGCATGTCGTCGACACTCTCGCCGAACGCGGCGCGATCTTCGTCAGCGAAACCGACGAGGTGCCCGAAGGGGCGCTGGTGGTTTTCTCGGCGCACGGCGTCTCCCCGGAGGTGCATGCCACCGCCGAGCAGCGTCAGCTCCGCACCATCGACGCGACGTGCCCGCTGGTCACCAAGGTGCATCAGGAGGCCAAGCGCTTCGCCCGCGACGACTACGACATCCTGCTGATCGGCCACGAAGGTCACGAGGAAGTCGAGGGCACCGCCGGTGAGGCGCCCGAGCACATCCAGCTTGTCGACGGCCCCGAACACGTCGACGACGTGCAGGTGCGCGACGAGTCCAAGCTGGTGTGGCTCTCGCAGACCACGCTGTCGGTGGACGAGACGATGGAGACGGTCAATCGGCTTCGTAAGCGGTTCCCGCTGCTCAACGACCCGCCGTCGGACGATATCTGCTACGCCACGCAGAACCGGCAGGGTGCGGTGAAGGCGATGGCGCCGGACTGCGATCTGGTGATCGTCGTCGGCTCGCAGAACTCGTCGAACTCGGTCCGGTTGGTGGAGGTAGCCCTGCAGAACGGCGCGCAGGCGTCGTACTTGGTCGATTACGCACGGGAGATCGATACCGCCTGGCTCGACGGGGTGAATACCGTCGGTGTCACCTCCGGTGCCTCGGTGCCGGAGATCCTGGTGACCGGGGTGCTGGATCTGCTCGCCGAGCACGGCTACACCGATGTCGACACGGTGACCACCGCCGAGGAGACGCTCACCTTCGCGCTGCCGCGCGAACTCCGGCCGGCGCGCACCACGTCGTCGTAAGTGTTCCGCCGCTTCTTCCACCCGCCAGCCCGGCACCCCGCCGACGGGCCGCCGGTGGACCCGTATCTGCCGGTCAGTGGCAATCACGGCTATCGGGTGGAGCACTACGATCTAGTGCTCGACTACGACATCGACTCGAATGAGCTCGCCGCGACGGCGACCCTGACGGTGCGGGCGACCGACGCGATCGAGGTGCTGATCCTCGATTTCTCCACGTACCTGGACGTCACCGACGTGACGGTCGACGGTCACGCGGCGGCCGACGTCGCCCAGCGTGATCCGCACAAGCTGGAGATTACGCTGGCTACAGCGCTGACACCGGGTAAAAAGGCCAGCATTGTGGTGGCGTATGAGGGGTGGCCGCGCCCGGTTCGGGGTCCGTGGGGCGAGATCGGCTGGGACCAGACCTCGGACGGGGTGTGCTGCGCCAACCAGCCGAACGGCGCGCCGTCGTGGTTCCCGTGCAACGACCATCCGAGCAATAAGGCGACGTATCGGATCACGCTGACTGCCGACGCCGACTATCACGTGCAGACCGGCGGGCAGCTGACCTCGTCCACCACCGTCGACGGTCAGACGCGCTGGGTGTACGAGCAACCCGCCCCGACGCCCCCGTATCTGATGTCGATCCAGATCGGCGAGTACCGGGTACAGGAGCTGACCCGGGTGCCGGTGCCGGTGGACGCGGTGCTGCCGGCGCAGGGGCCGGACGCCGCCGAGCGCGGATTCGGCCGCCAAGTGGAGATCCTGGACGCTTTCATCGAGATGTTCGGACCGTACCCGTTCGACTCGTACACGGTGGTGGTGGTCGACGAGCATTTCGACATCCCGGTCGAGGCGATGGCGATGTCAGTCTTCGGCGCGAACTTGTGTGAGCAGACCGATCGGTCCGAGCGGCTGATGGCGCACGAGCTGGCACACCAGTGGTTCGGTAACTCGATCACGCTGACGCAATGGCGGCACATCTGGTTGCACGAGGGTTTCGCCTGCTATGCCGAATGGCTGTGGACGGAGCGTTCCGGTGGCCGGACGCGACGCGAGTGGTCGCAGTACTACTACGCGAAGCTCAGCGGCACCGTAGGGGAGACGACCCTCGCCGATCCCGGGGTGAAGCACATGTTTGACGACTGGGTCTACAAGCGCGGCGCACTGACCGTGTACGCGCTGCACCTGGAACTGGGCGACGAGAAGTTCTTCGCGCTGCTCCGCCAGTGGCTGCGGGACTACCGGCACGCCAGCGTCACCACCGACGACTTCACCGCATTGGCGCAGACCTACTCGGCTGACTCGCTACAGCCGTTGTGGACGGACTGGTTGTACACCGCCGCGCTGCCGCCGCTGCCGCAGGCGCGCGACGAGGTTGCCGACGCGAGGGGCCGCTCGACGATCTCCGCTCCAGAGAGCGGCAATTAACTCAAGCGTTCGAGCGTGGGCCGAACGTCGAGTGCTACCGGCCGGAGCGCGCTGGCTATCACTGCCGTTTCCGCTGAGCGGTGAGCACGAAGACGACGGCGACGACGGCAGCACCGAGGGCGCTGACGGCGGCGACGGCGATCAGCGGCCCACGGTCGGTTCGGCGGGGCGCCGGGGCGGCGAGGTGGGTGGTCGCGTGCGGGTCGGGGAGGTTCGCGATCTCGGTCAGATCCGCGGTGAGGGCCGCGACGGGGTCGACGATGCCGTAGCCGACGGAGAAGTCCGGGGCCGGTCCGCCG